>CAYTXY010000064.1:0-8518 GCA_964441355.1 uncultured bacterium | reverse complement strand
GAGATCTCCAAATATCTCGATGAATCGCAAATTTACCGGATCGATCATTACCTCGGAAAAGAAACGGTCCAAAACCTCCTTGTTTTCCGGTTTGCTAATTCGATTTTCGAATCGCTTTGGAATTACCGGCATGTCGACCATGTCCAAATCACTGTGGCTGAAGATATCGGCATAGGAACCCGGGGGCACTTTTTCGAAGAAGAGGGGCTGTGCCGCGACATCGTCCAAAACCACATGATGCAGCTTCTATCTCTTGTCGCCATGGAGCCGCCTGTAACTTTGAGCGCCGGCGCTATCCGCGATGAGAAGGTCAAAGCGCTCCAATCGATCCGCCCTTTGAACGATGGGGATTTTGAACGCCAGGTCATCCGCGGGCAATATGGCAAAGGGTTCATCAACGGCAAAGACGCCGTCGCTTATAGAGAGGAACAAGACGTCTCCCCCGCTTCAAATATCGAAACCTATGTCGCCTGCCGTTTCTTCATCGATAATTGGCGTTGGGCCGGAGTCCCTTTCTATTTACGGGGAGGAAAAAGGCTGCCTAAGCGGGTCACTGAAATCGCGATCGTCTTCAAAGACGCCCCGGGAGTCCTTTTTCAACAGGGAGGGAAACGAAACGAGCAAAACGTCCTTGCGATCCGGATCCAGCCTGATGAAGGGATCTCTATGAAGGTCAATTGCAAAGTCCCTGGGCCCAGCAGCCCTATCCAACCCGTCAAGATGGATTTCCGCTACGGATCCTACTTCGGCAAAAGCGCTCCTGAGGCCTACGAGCGGCTCATCTGGGACTGCATCACCGGCGACAGCACCCTTTTTGCCCGCGCAGACGAAGTGGAGCAGTCCTGGAAAATTTTCACCCCGATCCTCAAATATTGGGCCGCCCATCCTCCGAAGGGTTTTCCCAATTATGAGTCGGGAAGCTGGGGGCCGAAGGCCGCAGATGCGATGATCGCCCATGACGGCCACGCTTGGAGGATGCCTTGAATTTTATAACACTGTCTACAAAATGACGATTCAGCAAATAGTCGATCCTTCCAACATCGAACCTGAACTCATCCGCATCTGGGAAACTCTGGCTATTGAAAAGAAGACGACGAGAGCCTCGCTTTTCAACCTCATCGTCTTCACCAAGCTTTCCTCCCGCACCGATTATTTCCGGAACATCGTACAAAAAGTCGTCGAAAAATTCCCCTGCCGAACTCTCTTTATCTCCCATGATCCCGATTCCCCCAAGCCTTATCTGAAGACCGCCATCTCGGTCCTTTCTCCCTCCACGCAGGACGCCTCCATCGCCTGCGACCAGATTGATATCGGTGTTGCCGGCCTTGATCTGGAGAAAGTTCCGTCAGTGATCTTGCCCCATCTCCTCCCCGATCTGCCCAATTACCTTCTTTGGGCCGAAGACCCAAGCATACCGAACCCTCTCTTCACATCTCTTTCCCACCTCGCCACACGCCTCATCTTTGACTCCGAATCGGCTGACAGCCTCCTTGCTTTCGCAAAAACTCTTCTGGATCTCCATCAAAAAACCGGGATCGACATCGCCGACCTGAATTGGGCCCGCACGCAAGGATGGCGCGACCTCATCGCCTCTTCTTTCGACACGAAGCAAAGGCAAGGGCTCCTCAAGCAGATCTCTCTTCTAAAAATCGTCTACAACAGCCGCAAAAGCGAATTTTTCTGCCATCTCAAGATCCAAGCGATGTACATTCTTGCGTGGGGCTCGTCGCGCCTCAAGTGGAAATTCGAAGAAGCAACTCCCTCTCTCCACTTCCAGTTTCACTCGGTAGATGCGCGCATCCAATCTGAAAACTGGGAAAAATTAGGCTCGGGAACCGTGATCTCCATCGCTATCCACACCTCCGATGGGCACGTTTTCGAAGCCGGGCGGATCAAAGAAGAATACCACTACGCCAAAATTCAATTTTCTTCGGACGACCAGTGCGATCTTCCTTACCGATTCATGCTCGGGCAAACGGCGACCGGCCAATCTCTTGTTAAAGAAATCTGTATGAAAGGGACGAGCGCCCATTATTTGGAGATGCTCAAAGAATTATTAATCCTGGACCAAGACCGAATATGCTGACCCAATCCATCGAATCCTGGGATGACCGCCGCTTGTATATCGTGCCCGGTGCAAACGAGGAGACGATCCGCTTCGCCGCCGAACATTGGATCCATTCGGCCAAACGCTCCATCCAGCAACGGGGGCATTTCGCCGTCGCCCTTTCGGGAGGATCTACGCCCAAGGCGATCTACAAGATGCTCTCCAGTGAAAAACTCGAGTGGGACAAAGTATTTCTTTTCTGGAGCGACGAACGGGGCGTCCCTCCCAACCATCCCGATAGCAACTACCACATGGCCATGGAAAGCGGACTGAAATCCCTGCCGATTCCCCCAGACCGGATCTTCCGAATGCGAACCGAAGGGGACCCCGACGCCGAAGCAAAAGACTATGAGGACAAAATCCGGCGCACCCTTGGTAAAACACTCTTTGACCTTGTCATGCTGGGTGTCGGCGAAGACGGCCACACCGCATCGCTATTCCCCCAATCCCCCGCTCTAACCATAGAAGACAGGCTCGTCTTCGCCCAATCCATTCCTGAAAAAAAGAATTGGCGGATGACCTTGACTTTCTCTTGCATCAACGAAAGCAGGCAAAGCGTCATCTACGCGCTCGGCGTAGCGAAGGCTCCCATCGTCCAAATTGTCCTCAACGCCCCGATCGTTTCCCCCTACCCCGCCAGCAGGGTCGGCACCCCCGACCATAAAGCGCTCTGGATCTTAGACAGCGACGCTGCGAGTCAACTAAAATAGTCAATCATCGTAGGCATAAATTTTTACTAGACGAATATATCGGCGTCTGAGCATAATCTACAACCGTTTAAATTTAGGAAGACTTAACTATTCCTTAAAATCATTTTTACTATTTACGGTTATTCCGCTTCGTTGTAAAATAGAAGCCGGAATAAAGAAATTAACTTCCAAAAAAGGTGAAAAAATTATGCAACAAGTAACTTCCACTTCGCATCAAGTCGATATCAATGCATCCCAGAGCGTAAAGAACAGATTTGGTTTTGAAACCAACTGGAAACAAGTATCGAACCCATCTGGCGGCAATGCCGTTTCAAGAACGATCAATGCAGTGATCGCGGTTTTCGTAAACTTCGCGAAATCTCTTGTCAACCTTACTCTCTGGCCGCTGAACAAGATCCACAGCCTCGTGTTTGGAAGACCAACGAATACGATTACGATCGAAGACGACATTGAAATCCAACAAGACACCGTAACGGTCGACATCGCTGAAGCGACTCAAGCTGACGAGACGATCCCTGAGCCGGTTGTCGTAGAGTCTAACAAGAACTTGCAGATGGCAGGTAAAGCAGCTCTTGCTGTCGCAGCGGGTCTCGTAGCAGTGGCTGCTCTTTCTCGCGGCGCTCAGTACTTTAGCGCGACGCAAAATAAGGTCACAGGCGCCATTGATAATTTCATCTTCGGAACTGTTCCTACCACCATTTCGAACGGAGCTTCCTCTATCGCATCCGGAGCGACACGTGGATTCTGCTCGGCGACACTCGGATACGTCTGCAAAGCATAATTCCATCCCAAGAAATGGAATGTGTCAAAAGGCTCCCCTTTGGGAGCCTTTTTCTTTATACTGATTTTCCATGATTGTTTTAGGTATCGAAACCACGTGCGATGAGACGGCAGCCTCGCTTGTTCGAGATGGGCGGGAGATCCTCTCTAATGTGATCGCCTCGTCCGCCGACATCCATGAGAAATACGGAGGAGTCTTCCCAGAGCTTGCCTGCCGCAGGCACATCGATGCCGTGATCCCTGTCATCGAGAAAGCGATCCTATCCAAGACCCAAGCCGATATTGACCTCATTGCGGTGGCCAAAGGCCCTGGGCTCATCGGAGCGCTGCTCATCGGCATGCAGGCCGCTAAAGGACTCTCTATAGCCTGGAACAAGCCTCTCGTCGGGGTCAACCACGTGGAAGCCCATCTTTATGCAGCCATGATGGGGGCGCCGGAGCCGCTCCTCTTGCCGGCGCTAGGGATCGTGCTTTCCGGCGGCCATACCTTCCTAGTGAAAATTCTAGATGTCGGCCGATACGAATTATTGGGAACTACGGTCGATGACGCCATCGGCGAAGCCTTCGACAAGGTGGCAACCCTTCTCGGGCTTTCCTATCCGGGGGGGCCTTGGATCGAAAAAATGGCAGGCGAAGGCGATCCTGAGCGGTTCCCCTTTAAAGCGGGGCGGGTCAAGAAAACCCCCCTCGATTTTTCCTTCAGCGGGCTGAAAACGAGCGTCTATTACGCCATCAAAGACAGGAAGATCGAGAAACAAGAAAAAGCCGATGTGGCGGCGTCTTTCCAAGAAACCGCGTTTTTAGATGTCCTCTCCAAGGCGGCTTTGGCGATCTCAGAGTTCCCTTGCCGCGCGATCTACCTCGGAGGAGGGGTCTCTCAGAACCGGCGCCTGCGCACCCTTTTTTCTAAAAAATTCGGCGCTCTGCCGGTTTTCTTTCCCGCCCAAAACCTTTGTCTCGATAACGCCGCGATGATCGCGGGACTCGGATTCCATAAATTTCTTCAAAACCCGGCGGGCGATCCTTTAGATCTGAATGTCATGGCCAGGATTGCAATTGCGTGAAATCGTCCTTTTTCTGTAGAATAAGACGTTAAAACTGAGGGTTTCATATGGCAAAAAAAGGCGCGCGTGAAAATATCCGGATGAAGAGCAGCGAGTCCACGGCTTGCTACTGGACAAGAAAAAATAAGCGCAATACCACGGAGCGGATTGAATTGAAGAAGTACGATCCGATCCTGCGCAAACACGTCGTTTTCAAGGAAGCCAAATAGGTTCCATTGCTGTTCGAACTGCAGCTTGCGCTTAAGTATCTCGTTCCACAAAGAAAGGCGCTCTCGACAGCTTTGATCTCTCTTCTTTCCGTGCTTGTCATTTCGCTCGTGATTTGGCTTGTCTTGGTATTCCTTTCCGTGACAAGCGGAATGGAAAAAAATTGGCTGCAGAAGCTCACCTCTCTCCATGCCCCGATCCGCATCGCTCCAACGTCTGCCTATTATAATTCCTATTATTACCAAATCGATAGTCTCTCTGCCGCTTCGAATTATTCCCTGAAAACCATCGGAGAGAAAAACGAAGCCGCAACTTCCGATCCTTATGCACAAGAGTCTGATTTCGAGGTGCCTCCCTATTGGTCCCTTCCGGACCGCTCATCGGACGGCGCTCTCCGCGACCCGGTAAAAGCCGCCTACCAGGAACTGACTCGCCTGCAAGAGGCTCTTCCGGATCTTGCCTTCCAAGACTACGAGATGAGCGGGGCGCTTCTCCGCATCGGCATTTCCAACGGCTCGTCTCTTTCCCAAATGACCTATCTTCTTTCTAGCCAAGAGAAGAATCCCAACTTAGCCTCTCTCATCATGGATCCTCAATTATCCCCAGAGCAGACGCCAGGGCAGGCCCAAGATTTTCCTGTCTATCTTCCGAAAAGCTATAAAGAAAACGGGGTGAGCCTTAGAGACCGAGGGACGCTCAGCTTCTCCGCTCCATCGGCCGCTTCCTTCCAAGAACAGCGAATCTGGGTCGTCGTCGCAGGGTTTTATGATCCTGGCATCCTTGCGATCGGAAACAAGTGCGTTCTTGTCCCAAGCCAAATCACCCGCTCGATCGCAGCCGCAAACCAGACGATCTCTCCTGACGGAACGCCGACAAACGGCATCTTCGTATGGATTCACGATCTAAAAAAAGCCCCTGAGATCGCCTCTCTGATTAGAGACCGGTTTTCCCAGGCGGGCATCAATTCCTATTGGGATGTCTCTACCTATGAGAATTTTGAGTTTGCGAAAGATCTCATCACCCAATTCCAAAGCGACCGGACTCTCCTCCTTTTGATCGCCTCGATCATCCTCATTGTCGCGTGCTCGAATATCATTTCTCTTCTTGTCCTCCTTGTCAACGACAAGAAAAAAGAGATTGCGATCCTCCTCTCGATGGGCTCATCCTTCTCGAGCATCGCGAGCATCTTCGCCATCTGCGGTGTCGTCATGGGCGCTCTTGGGTGCCTGTTTGGGAGCCTCGCGGCCATTTTCACTCTCCATCACCTCGACCATCTCGTCGCTCTTTTAAGCAGTTTGCAAGGCCGCTCGGCGTTCAATCCCGCTTTCTTCGGACAATCGCTTCCCAACCAACTTCAGCCAGAGGCGTTCATCTTCGTTCTGATCGCAACTCCCCTTCTATCGCTCGCCGCCGGCCTTATTCCCGCTTTGAAAGCAAGCCGGATCCGCCCCTCTTCCACTTTGAGGTCTGAATGATCCTCCATGCCAAACAGTTGAAAAAAACGTACCGTTCTCCTCAAACTGTCGAGGTTCTTTCGGATATTTCCCTCTCGCTCTCCCTTGGGAAGTCGATCGCCATTTGCGGCAGGTCGGGAGAAGGAAAAACCACACTTCTCCACATTCTCGGAACCCTTGAAGAGGCAGATAGCGGCACTCTCGAAATCGAAGGGGCTCTTTGCACCCGCTCCAATGCCGCATCGGTGCGGAGGCGCTCGATCGGATTTGTCTTCCAATCGTTCAATTTGCTCGAAGACTTCACTGCCCTCGAAAATGTGCTCATGCCTGCGAAAATTCTCCGCCGCCCAGCTTCTCGAAAAGAGGGGCTCGATCTTCTCGACGCCGTCAAACTTACCTCCAGGGCCGATTTTCCGGTCAAACTCCTCTCTGGCGGAGAGCGGCAGCGGGTGGCGATCGCGCGGGCCCTTTGCAACAGCCCGAGCCTGATCTTGGCCGACGAACCCTCCGGCAATCTCGACGCCGCCAACTCAATGGCCGTCGGCGACCTGCTTCTTTCGGTGGTCCGAGAGAGGAATAAAAGCCTCATCATTGCGACCCACGACACCCGCCTCGCCGCTCTCTGCAGCAAAACCTACCACCTCTCCTCCGGCAAGTTAATTTAGTGTTATAGGAAGCTCGTCCCTACCCGCTTCTGAAAATTTCATCAGCGCAGGGTGCGCGAGGCGCGCATAGCAGAGACGCAGGGAACGCAGGGGAAAAGAAATAGCAGCCTTTGAGGTATACTGCGACCGGTTTGGAGGAACATTATAACTCTACCTTGATAACTCTACCTTGCTACAGGTATAGTTATGAAGATTTCTTCTCTGAAAATTTTTTCCAAAATGCTTGCATTTCATTTTTTCTTGCCAGTTCATAAAACTCTATATCGATATCAGAGGTAGTTCTGTATTGCATTAATAATTTTACAAGATTTTGAAGTTTTTTTATAGGATTAGAATACGCATATAAAATTCGTTTCGAAGCCCGATCTAATTTAGCATTAAAATAATCTTCTAACTTTTTTGACACAAAGGCGGCAATATTCCCTCTATTAAAAGCATCTGTATATGGAGTTAGGGAGTCTTTGACTCGGTCTAGGTAACTATCGAATAATGTGGAATCAAAGTTGCCTTCATAAACCCTCATATCAGCAGTAGTAAGCTTGCCTTGCCCATGAGGATAACCTCTTTTAAATTCTCCTTTGTATGTAGCACCGTTTGATAGAGTGAGTGTGCCTTGGCCATCTAGATAACCATTTTTAAATTCGCCATCATATACAGCGCCATTTGAAAATATAAATTTCCCTTGTCCATCGGGTGCAAAACGGGAAGGTGCAGGGAATGGATTATCCACATGCCCCCATTCAGTTTTGTACCAAATATATGTGCCGTGTCCATGAGGATCGTCTTTCACATATTCTCCTTCATAAACTTCCTCATTTTGCATGAGGAGCTTGCCGAATCCCCTAATAATGATACTCTCTATTTTTTCCTTAAGCTCTTTGAATTCCTTATCGAATTCTGTCGGCCTCAGGTAAGTATTTCCATACAACCAACATTCGTTTGGACACCATTTTCGCAGGTCAGTAAATACTTCATTGGCTTTTTCTAAAGTACATTGCATTGCCAACCAATTGCAGTTGTCCCGAACTGCTATGTTATTTTCAAACATGCGGCTCATTGGTTTCCCTTTATTACATGCTTCAAGATGAATGCAATCCTGCCACAAATGAGCTCGTGCATTATGGGCGATTGAGATGCATCCGTAGTCGCATTCACCCGCTCTTCTCATCCAATACATCTATTCCTCCACTCATTTAGTCTGATCATAAAAATATATCATAGCTATAGATGCTTAAAATATCAACATTTAAAATGTATGTTGTATGTCATTCCAAATTTTTTAAAAATATTTATAAGTACTTAAAATTTTAGTTACGTTGGTGTCTCAAAAAATCGGGTAGGCGGGAGAAAAGTCAATCTCTAGAAGCCTCCGCCTTTGGCGGAGGAGTGTTCACCCTTCCCCCATTGCAGAAATTTCTTTTTTGAGATACCGTCTTGCCCTTATGGTCAAACGGTTTTTCGATGTCGTATTCAGTCTCGCCATACTGGTTTTAGCTGCACCCTTTTTTTTGATTTGCGCCGCGCTCGTGAA
>CAYTXY010000063.1:0-8526 GCA_964441355.1 uncultured bacterium | reverse complement strand
CCTTCCCTGGACCGACCTCGTCTTCGTCGATCCAGTCACTACAGGCTATAGTAAATTCGCGACCGAGCTGAAAGAGGAGGAAAAAAATCATTTATTCAGTACCGAAGGGGACATCGATTCGCTTGGCCGTTTTGTCCTGACTTTCGCCTCCTATTTCCAAAAATGGAACTGTCCCAAATATTTGGCCGGGATCAGCTATGGCACCCTCCGGTGCTGCGGGATTGCCGAATATCTTTCTTCCTATAGCTTCGGCCTAAATGGGATCGTTCTCATGAGCTCTGCGCTCGACTATGCGACTCTTGAAGGACAAAGGAACCACCCTCTCCCTGACAGCCTTCTGATCCCCACTTTCGCAGCCACAGCTTGGTACCATGGCCGTTTTTGGCCTGAAGCAACGTTGGATCAGGTCGTCGACTTTGCCCGGCGGTTTGTCTATGACTCCTATACCCCTTTTATCCTTCAGCCCAACCGTCTCGGCCCCTTTGAAAAAAATGTGTTCTACACGAAATTGAGCGAGCTCATCGGCTTAAGAGTGGATACTGTCCGCCGCTATTTAGGCCGCTTGAACGAGGCCCTCTATACCACCGAATTCATGGCTGAGGAGCGGAGAGTCATCGGATGCCTAGATACCCGCTATATCGGCGATCTCAGCTCGATCCAAAGACACTATATCGAAGAGGACCCGAGCTATAAAGACTTGCTCGGCATCTCTTGCGCTTTCAATTCCTACCTTCAAGAAGAGTTAGAGACCCACCGTCCTTTGGATCTCTATGCTCCTTTCATGGCACATGGCTTTTGGAATTTCTGGACCTACGATTCTCTTTGCCTTCCCGATGTTCTCCAGCGGCTCCGCCGTACTCTGATCTGGAATCCCGCCATGAAAGTTTTCTCCGGCTCAGGCTATTACGATTGCCGTACGCCGTTTGCCGCCACAGAATTCTGTTTCGATCATCTTGATCTCCCCTCTTCCTACAATGCCAATTTCCAATTCGAGTACTATGAAGCAGGGCATGCCTTTGTTTTTCACCTCCCCTCCTTGCAAAAGCTAAAGAAAGACCTCGTCAAGTTTTATGAAAAATAGTGAGCCGCTTCTCATCGGATTGATCGGCGCATCAGGCCGGATGGGAAAAGCCATTCTCGCCCTGGAGTCGAAAGAAGCGAGGATCGCAGCCTCTTTCACTCGCGAAAACCCTCCCGATCCGGGGGCAAAAGTCGACCTCTTCCTCGATGTTTCATCTATTGAGGCTCTCGATCAAAACCTAAAGGCGGCGCTCCTCGCAAAAAAACCGATCGTGATCGGGACGACGGGCCATCCAAGTTGGGAAAAGATGCGCTCCGCTTCCCAAACCATCCCGGTCTTTTACAGCGCCAATTTCAACCTGAATGTGGCTCTCATGCGGAAGATGGCGGAAGATCTCGCACGCCGTTTCCCTCTTGAAGGATCGATAGAGCTCACCGAAACGCATCATGCGGGGAAAAAAGACGCCCCGAGCGGCACCGCCCTCATGCTCGCCCAAGCGGTCGAAAAAATCCATCCCTCGAGAGTCAAGATCCGCTCGATCCGTACCGGCCAAATCGTGGGGAAGCACGAACTCACATTCCAAAGCGCTGATGAGTCCTTCTCTTTGATTCACGATGTATTGAGCCGAGACGCTTTTGCCCGTGGCAGCCTAGTGGCCGCACGCTTCCTTGCCGAACAATGCCCCGGGTTCTATACTATGGACGACCTCCTCAAATAAAGAGATATGCAAACCATCCCTTTTCAAAATTTCTCCATCGGCCCGAACCACCCCCTCGCGGTGATCTGCGGCCCTTGCGTGATCGAGAGCGAAGACCATACCCTTTTTTGCGCTCGGAGGCTCAAAGAACTCTTCAGCGGCTTGCCCCTCTCTTTCATTTTCAAGGCGAGCTACGATAAGGGGAACCGCTCTTCCATCCATTCTTTTAGAGGCCCCGGCCTCGACAAAGGGCTTGCGATCCTTTCCCGAGTGCAAAAGGAACTCCGCTTGCCCGTCCTCACGGATGTTCATTCACCCTCAGAGGCCCGCGCCGCGGGGCAAGTTTGCGAGATGATCCAAATCCCAGCGTTTTTATGCCGTCAGACCGACATTGTAGCGGCAGCGGCAGAGACTCCCGCCGCGGTCAATGTGAAAAAAGGGCAATTTCTCGCTCCTTGGGATATGAAGAACGTCGTTGAAAAACTGCAATGCGGCGGTTGCAATAAGATCCTTCTCACGGAAAGAGGGGCGTCCTTCGGCTATAACAATCTCGTCAGCGATATGCGATCGATCCCGATTATGCAGAGCTTTGGCTATCCAGTCTGTTTCGACGCCTCTCATTCGGTGCAGCTTCCTGGCGGGCATGGGACATCGTCTGGCGGTCAGCGGGAATTCATACCCACTCTTGCAAAAGCAGCGGTCGCCGCAGGATGCAATGCGATCTTCATCGAAGCGCATCCCGATCCCGCATCAGCTAAAAGCGATGCAAGCTCGGTGTTTCCTTTTGACGCTTTAAAAGCGCTTCTCTTTCAACTTGCCAGGATCTACGATGCATGCTCAGACGTAGTCTCTCTAGCTTAATTCTAATTGGGATTGCCTTGATCTATTTTTGCCATGTCCGGCTAAGGCCTGGCGATTTGCCCTTTTACCGCAAGCTTGTCCAAGAAAGCGCCGATCTCCGCGGTTCCAGCGCCTTGGAAACGTCGCCGGTTCGGCAAATGCGGCAAAGGGTTCAGAAAGATATTTGGACGATCAAAGAGGGAGCAAGAGTCCATGGACGCATTGTTTCCGCTGAGTCGGATTTGATCTTGTCGCAAAAAAAGGAGAAAATGGAAGGGGTTGAACACTCGCGCGAAATCGAGGCCTGGATTGACGTTGGCGATGGGATGAAACACCTGACCGCCGAGTCTGGAACCTGCCGCTTTCCCGCTTTCGAAACGGAAGCGGGTCATCTTTCATTCCAGTTCGGGCAAACCAAGTGCGTGGCCCTTCGATGCCACTTTTCCAAAGAGATTAATACAGTTCAATTGCTAGGGAGCTTTCAGATCGAACATCCAAAGGGGCGCCTATTCGGGGAAAAAGGGACTTGTGTCTCCGAAGGAGGATGCAACCATCTTCAGTTTGAAGAGGGAGTTCTTTTCGAAGGGACGCAGGCTCCTTTCTCGATCGCCTCTCTCACTGCTGATGCCGTAATCCCTCATCAAGCAACCCTTCCCGAAGAGATCCGATTTTCGGACAACGTGCAAATCCAGTCGGTCCATGGCCTTCGGGCGATCGGCGATTATGCGATCTACCGCCAAAACTTCCTCAGGTTATTTCCGGAGCCTGGCTCCACTTGCGCGATCTTCCATAGCGAAGGAAGTGTCGATGCTAGGGAGATCCAGTTCGATAAAGCGGCAAACGAGCTCCTTTGCCTTTCTCCTCATGGCCGTCTCGATGAGAGCCAAACGGTGTTCGATGCCGACACGGGCCGCGCTCAATTTCTATACCGCGCGCAGGAAGGTTTTGTGAATGTTGGCTCTGCGAGCCAAAGCAAAATTGATCCGAACGAGGAAGACCATTCCCGAATAGGGAAGGCTGACGAGGAGGGTCGATTTTGCAAAGGCGCAGCCAGCCAAAATTCACACAACCTGACAGAGCGCGGTATGAAAGGATTCCAGCCGCAAACTCTCCTTTTGGAGGGGAACGTCCGGATCGCCTCCCACCTTGAGAGAAAAGAGAGCTTTGCGATGGCCGATTCGGCGGTGGTTCATCTCGATCAAAAAAGGATCGTTCTAGAGAGCGCCCCCTCTTCTCGGGTTCTTTTCCGACAAGAAGGCCTCGAGATCAGCGCTCCCACTGTCCACATCCAAGAATCGGCGATTCAAGGTTTCGGCGATGTCCGCTTCTATTTTTCTCCCGAAGAAAAAACGGCCCTCGAGCCCATTTTTTTGAAGTTTTTATGACGCTGCTCGAAGCAAAAAATCTTGTCAAATGGTATGGCGGCAAGCCTGTCGTCAATGGCCTCTCGTTTGAGATCCATCCCGGGGAAGTGGTGGGCCTTCTAGGGCCAAACGGCGCTGGCAAAACGACCGCTTTCTACATGGCTGTCGGTTTGATCCGTCCCGATGAGGGAGAGGTTTTTTTCCAAGGCCAGAACGTCACGCGGCTACCCGTCCATAAGCGGGCCAAAATGGGGCTTGGCTACCTCGCTCAAGAGCCATCGGTCTTCCGATTTTTAAGCGTCGAAGACAATATCCTCTGCATTTTGGAGACCCTCCCCATCTCCAAATCGGAGCGGATCCAGCGCCTTGCTCTCCTTTTGGACGAACTTCACCTCGGACACCTTCGGAAGAAAAAAGCTGTCGCCCTCTCTGGCGGAGAAAGGCGGCGCCTCGAGATCACGAGGGCCCTCGTCACCCAGCCCTCGCTTCTTCTTCTCGATGAGCCGTTTGCCAACATAGATCCTCTGGCAGTCGCGGACGTAAAACATCTCATCGGCATTCTCAAACAAAAGAAGATCAGCGTCCTCATCACAGACCATAATGCGCGGGAAATTTTCTCGATCGTCGACCGGAGCTATCTCATCCAAGAAGGGAAAGTGCTCCTTTCCGGCACCGTCGATGAGCTGCTCTCCAACGCCTTAGCTCGCCGGACCTATTTCGGCGAAGACTTTAGGCTCTAGTTGTATGTAATAAAGGAACTCATTGACTTTTAGTGAGTACCTATGTTACACGTAGCGCTCAAAGTGTTGCAGCAATACTGGGAAACGTTATCATAAATAGGGCAAAATGGATCGGGAGTTCCCGATCGGCGCTAGAAGACTTCGGAGAGATCCGGGGTCTTTCGCTTTTCAGGGTCTGGGTGCTCTCGGTGGACGATTTATACAACAAGGTCTTTCCGGTTCTAAGAAGTGTCCACAGGCTACGGAGATGGATAAGCTTTACGCTGTTCGTCCAGCTCATTGCATCCATTGATCGTTCTATTGACCCCGTCTCCAATCAAACAGATGCCCAATGCCCAAGCAGGTGAAAACACAAAACCCAAAACCATGGCAAGAGCTCCTGCAAGCATTTCAGCGCCACCAGCGTAAACATTACCAGGGATCTCCTCTTCGGGTCCATAACGAGTAAGCTTCGAAACCTGAGAGGATGATGTTGCAGGCGTCTTGTGCTTCTTTTTGTTGAGGCCGAACCAATTCCATTTCCAGGGCCAACTGACGCTATCATTGATCATCTCGGTCACTTGGCCTTCCCTATTGGATTCGAATAAGGGGATCGTATTTAGCAGGACTTCTTACGCTTCCACAGGCAATTGCAACGCATGCAGGTTCTCTCTTACGAGAGCACAGGCATCTTGAATAGTTAGATTCAGTCCGTATTGAATATTCATTTGCTCGATGAAAGACGCCAAGAATGCACGACTTTCCCCTAGCGGATCCGCGGATGCATCAATTGCCTTTTCCAGCTGATCGAATTGTTTTATCAGACGGTTTTCATCGCAACTCACGAGGGAATTCAGGATCTCAGTACCTATTTGCTTTGAAGCACTCCCCTCAATTAGACAAAAGCTTTCCTGAGGAACTGTGCAAAGCAGGCAAATACTATTAATCGCTAACGTAGAAATCCGCCGAGAACTGCCAGCATAAAGAAGAGTAGACATGACATTAACCATTTATTTCTCGTATTATCCGCTTTCCAAACCTTTTCGAATGATTGCATGAAGCGAAATAGTGCAAAACCCAATAGCGGCGTTATAAGGAGTAGAGCGCAAAATTTTATAAGAAACCATTTCAATACAAATGGGTGGTACATTTTCTCACCTTGAAAACGATCTGTTATAAATTTTTCTGATTCCTGAGTCAATGGATTTTTCCGGTCGGCATTATTGCATAAATGATTTTTTTTTAACACCGAGCACACCGAGAACACACACCAAGAGCACCGAGAAAGGAAAAATGCCCGTTTCGCGCCTTGGTGCTCTCGGTGGTTATTTTACCGATGAATGCAACAAGGCTTTCCGGATCTAAGAGGGCTTGCCGATTTTAAGGCGAAGGAAAAGAGGAACGGAGAGGATCTGGGCTGCGAGCGAAAACGCGATCAGGGCCGCCAAAGAGACGTCGTAGAAATATCCCATGAGAGCGTTGCCGAGGGCCCAGGATAAGCCGAAGACGAGATTGAGAAGGCCGTATGCGGAGCCTCTCAGATGTGGAGCTACAAGCTGAGCGACGACGGCGCGCATGATCGAATCTTGGCTTCCCAGGCCAATGCCCCATAAAATCATGCCGATCACTATAAACGCGAAGTTCCCCAGGAAAACAAGCGGGGCAAAAAAGGCGGAAATGCCTGTGACAAGGGCGAGAAAGGAGATTCCTACCCGATCGAAGACTTTGCCGAGACCCAAAGAGCCGAGTCCTGCAATCCCATTCGCGATCGCATAGAAAAGAGGGATCCAGACGGTAGAGATGGAGCTGGTTTTTTGCAGATGGAACGCGATCAGAGGAAAACTCGTAAATCCGAAGCCAGCAAGTCCGATGGCAAAAAGGTAGCGCCAAAATTGTCGATCGAAACTTTTTGTGTGGATGGCAGCCCGATGGATCTCGAGCGATTCTGGATGAGGAAAAGAGCGGTTTGCAAAAAAGAGGGTCAGGATCGCAAAAGCGGCCGGAATCGCAAGGCAGAGGAATGAGAATTGATAACTTTCCTTATAGTATAAAAGAATCGCGATGGTAAGCGGCCCAAGGACAGCCCCGATTTGATCCAGGGCTTCATGCAGACCGAACCCCCATCCCCGGCCTGTTTTCTTGGTCGCAAACGAGAGCATCGCGTCGCGGGCAGGCACTCGGATGGCTTTTCCCACCCTTTCCAAGATGATCAAGGCAGCAGCCGTCTGCCAATGGGATGTGAGCGCAAGCAGCGGAACGGCAGCCAGATTGACGATATAACCGATGAAAGTGAGCAACCAGTATTGCTTTGTCTTGTCGCTCAAAAAACCAGAAACCCCTCGAAGGGCGTAACCGAGGAATTCGCCGAGGCCGATCGTGACACCGACTGCCGCGCCGCTAGCTCCAAGAATGGAAAGATAGGGTCCGATGATCGCTCGAGCCCCTTCATAAGTATAGTCGGCAAAAAGGCTGACGATTCCCAAAAAGACAATGAAACGGATAGAAGGTTTAACCATGAACCTATCTACTTTTCCGGACCGTGCTTATGCACGAGCTCCTGAGCTCTGAGACAGGCTTTCCAGGTGGAAAATTGGGGATTGCTCTCATCGGTGAAATAGAGATTGTCGAGGCTGATCTTCTTCACCATCCCCGCCCGGTGAAAGACATGCCAGACCTCTTCGGTCAGTCCGCTGATGACCAGATGCCGCCCCGTGGCTTCGAGGCTATCGAACAGGCGCAAGATCGCCAAACACATCGAAGCGTCCATATGATGCACGTTGTTGAGCCTCAAGACGATCGCCTGGACGTTCTTATCGTCGGCGACAGACTCCAAAGCCCTCTGGAAAACATCGGCGGTCGCAAAATAGAGATCTCCCCCGATGCCGATGATCCGCACTTTTCTATGGACGTCGTCTTTGGGGTTCACGACGATCAGCCTTCCTTTAGAGTTGAATGCGTATTCGACAAGATGCGGCGTTGCCGATTTTTTCAAGTAGCTTCCGATCGAAATCACGATGCCGATGAAAAAAGCGACATCGAGCGAAAAGAGGAGGCAAGAAAAAAAGGTGAGGAAAAACACCCAGGCGTCCGCATGGGTCGCCCTGACGGAAAATTTGATTTCGCTCCAGTTCATGATCGTATGGACAGTCGCTATCAGCAGAGCCGCGAGCGCTGCGAGCGGGATTTCCTTCACCAGCGGCCAGCAAAAGAAACAGATGATCCCAGTGATGATCCCGCTAAAGACGGCGGCAAAGCGGGTCTTTGCATGGAGCCGGACGTTCAGCGTAGTCCTTGTCGCGCTGCCAGAGGCTGGCATAGATCCCGTCACAAAGGAGAGGACGACATTGCTTAAGCCTAAGGAAAAAACATCCTGGTTGGGCTCGACTTTGCCGCTTTTTAATGCAAAGGCCCGCGAGATGGAAAACACCTCGAGAATGGCAAGCGACGCAAGGGCCAAGGCTGCCGGAAAAATTTTTGAGATGAGATCCAGGTCGAGGAAGGGAAATGCGAGCTTAACGCTCGGTTCCTCCGGCAATTCAAAGCTGCCGAGCGTCTTGATCCCGGTGTCTCCGAAAAAAATATTTAAGCCTTTGGTCAAAAGAGTCGCCGCGATGATCATCAAAAGAGCGTTCGGCCAATTCTGGAACCGGGAGCGGAGAGTGAGGAGCAAGCTTAAGCTGACGGCGCCGACAAGGAGCGTCCAGCCGTGAATCTGCCACAAGTGAAGGATTAAATACCACCCTTGGAAAAGGATCGTTAGACTTGCGTCCGATGGGGGGATCCCCATGAAGCTAAAGCCTTGAGTCACGGCGATCGCGACAGTAATCCCCGCAAAATACCCGAGAATCACCGGGCGGCTCACAAATTGGAGCAATTTGCTGACAT
>CAYTXY010000062.1:0-8591 GCA_964441355.1 uncultured bacterium | reverse complement strand
CTTTTGCCCATGTCGTTCACGGCGTCTTTCTCAGACACGGCGGAGCGAGCAAAGCGCCGTTCGATACGCTCAACACCTCCTTGGAAGTCGGAGACCATCCCGATACGGTGAAAGTCAACCGCGAAGCGATCCGCAAAACGCTCGATCTTCCAAAAATCGTTTACGCGCAGCAAAAACACGGAACCAACGTCCATCGCGTAACCGCAAAGAACTCCGATAAAATTCCGGTCGCCGACGGACTTTTTACGACCGAAAAAAATCTGGGGCTCGCCGTGACCCATGGGGATTGCCAGGGAGCTATTTTCTACGACCCTGTCCACGAAGCCCTCGCAGTCTGCCATTGCGGTTGGAAAGGAACGGCCGAAAATATCTATGCCCGCGTCGTATCTTCGATGCACCAAGAAATCGGCACCCAGGCCCATAATCTCCTCGTCTGCATCTCCCCGTCGCTTGGCCCCGACCATGCGGAATACAAGAATTACAAACACGAAATTCCGCAAGATCTTTGGAATTTTCAGACAAAGCCGAACTATTTTGACTTTTGGGCAATCAGCAGAAAGCAGCTAACCGGTTGCGGCATCCCCGAAAAAAATATCGAAATCAGCAGCCTCTGCACCGTCTGCAACAAAGGGGATTATTATTCCTACCGCTCCGAAAAGAAAACCGGCCGCAACGTAACAGTAGCAGCGCTCAAAGGGTAGCCTCTCATTTATGCCGGCCGAAGAATCCCCTCCGCCTCGCTTGAGTCTAGGGATCGCGATCTGCTTGATCGCCTATGTCTTTTTCGTGACGGCCAGTACTTTGGTTTCGAGTTTCGACGACCCAATCCCAACCGTAGAGATCATCTTCATCCAAAACGGGATCAGTTTCCTTCTCATCCTACCGCTTGCTCTCCGAAAGGGCTTCCATCGTCTGAAAACCGGCGTCCTCGCGACCCACATGATCCGGGACCTCTTTGGCATCGGGAGTTATTTCCTTTACTTTCTCGCCATCCGCAGCCTCAACCTGGTCGATGCGACGACGCTCAACTACACGGCCCCTTTTTTCGTCCCCTTGATCTGGTGGATTTGGATGAAACAAAAAGTCGGAGCCCATGTTTGGTGGTCGATCATCGTCGGATTCATCGGCGTCGCGGTCATCTTGAACCCGACGAAAGCGATCTTCCAGCTCGGCTTCGTCTATGGCCTCTTCGCCGGGATCGCTTCGGGCGTCTCATTTTGCGCAATCAGGGTCTTGAACGTGGCAAGAGAACCGATGAGCCGAACGCTCTTCTATTATTTTGCCTTCGGCGTCCTCACTACCTTTCCCTTCGCCTGGGCTTCCTGGGTAGCCCCAACTCCCATCGAATGGGCGAAAGCCATCGGGATAGGAGCCGCCACAGCGATTGCCCAGGTCTTGCTCACTGTCGCCTACAGATATGGCACTGCATCCTACCTGTCGCCTCTCGGATATGCGACGGTGATTTACGCAGGGATCATCGGCTGGCTATTTTTAGGAATTCCCATCACTTGGAGATCAGCGATCGGGACGATCCTCATCATCGTGGGAGGCACTGTGACCTACGTTCTGAAGAAACATCCCGAAAGCATCAAAGAAACATTCCAGACGCCGAATCCAAAAGAAAAGCCGCCTTTATGAAGACGAAAACCTAGTCTTGGGCTGATTTCGCCGCCCCTCTTCTATTGCAGCAATCGCCGCAATTGGTCTTCTTCTTAGGGCGTTCTTGGCACTTAGGCTTAGGCGCTGGCGGACATCCACAGCATTTATCTTCACTGGTATTTTCACTGGCTGGGCCGGTGGTATATACGTCGTAGTCGTACCTATCCCGCCTTGGCTGGCGCTCCGTCATCCCCTGTGTCCCTCTGCAACAATCCTCAGGAGCTCGCTTGCACTCTCCAGGACAACACGACATCGCTATTTCCCTGCTCTCTTCAGTTGGGGCTTCCTGAGCCGAAAGGCCTCCGAAAAGGGCAACCAAACCGAAACAGGCAATCTTTTTGAAATCCACTTTCATGGGTCTAACCCTCCTTAACAAATCACGCACCCACCCGGGACATTACACTTTTGATCATTATTTGTCTAGGGGGTGGGTAGAGGGTGTTCACGATTAGGATGTTCACGATATTTGAGTAATATTTGTCGTTTTTCTATACTTTCCCAAGTCATCCCCAAGTCAAGAGAGCTCCTTCTATGTTTCAAAAATTAATCCTCGCGGCAGTTTGCGCAATCCTCCCCCTTTGCGGAGACGAGGTCCATCAATTTGCGGGCAAGCACTTCCTGGCGAGTTATTTGAATTGCGATCCAAAAGCGCTCTCCGATGTCCAAAGATTGCTTTTAGCCATGGATGAAGCGGTCAAAAGCTCCGGAGCCACCGTTCTCGACAAATGCTCCTATACTTTTTATCCTGAAGGAGTGACAGTCGTCTATCTCTTGTCCGAAAGCCACGCCAGCATCCACACCTACCCCGAATTTGGAGCTTGTTTCGTCGACCTATTCACTTGCGGGGACAATTGTTCGTCTAAAGAGTTCGATGCGGCCCTCCGGGCCTACCTGCAACCTCAGGAAGTCAATGCCCGCTATTTTTTGAGGACTGAAGAGACCAAAGAGATTCCTCTATCTTTTCCTTCATAAGTAATAAGGGCTATGGCTCGCAGGACGTTTTCTAAGGGAAGAGATTCTAAGCAATCGCTCCGCTTGCTCCCCCCGCAGCCGTCGAGATAGCAAGGACGGCAGCTTTTTTCCATGGATACGACGCGGGCGTGAGGATTGCGCCAAGGGCCCCAAGTCACATCCGATGTCGGCCCAAAGAGGGCAACGACCGGTTTTTTGAAAGCGCTCGCCATATGGAAAGAGACGGAATCGACACAGATCAAAAGCTCAGACCGATCAATCAAAGCGCCTAATTCTTTCAGGCTGACCTTGCCGCCCAAATTGAGAATGTCGAGCCCTTGCGAGATCTCTTGAGCCATCTCCGTTTCGATCGGGTCTGGCCCAGAGGTGACGATCACTCGTTTCCCCTCTCTCAAAAGCCGCTCCGCTAATTGCCTCATTTTAGGGGCGGGCCAACATTTGAAACGCCATCGGGAGGTCGGATGAATCAAGACAAAAGGGGCCTCTCCGGCAAGCCGTCTGGCCTTTTCCCGGGCATCTTCCGGCAGATGGAAGTAGAGATCTCTCGATTCCGGAGGAGGAAAGATCCCAATCCGCCGCAGGACGTCTAAATTCCGCTCGACCGTATGGCGAAGAGAGGGACACTCCTTCGCGATATGGGTAAGAGCCTTTTGCTGCCATTTGCCTTTCGGGGGGAACCCCGCCCGGATTTTTGCCTTCGACGCCAAAGCAGCGATCACTCCCCGGTCCCCCTCGGTCAAATTGATGACGAGGTCGTACCCGCGCTTTCGAATCTCTCGGAGGAGTCGGAGCTCGTTGCCCATGCGGGCAAAAAAACCTCCTTGCTTCCATTTTCTGTCATAGCCGATCAAGCGATCGATATCAGGGTGGCCCTCCAACATCGGCAGGGCTTCCTTATAGATGTAGGCGTCTACCGTCCCTTGAGGGATCGCCTGTTTCAGAGCATGGAAAACTGGGCCGGTAAGGAGCACGTCCCCCAGATGGCGAAGCTTAACAACTAAAATTTTTTTTACCCGTTTTAGCTCTGGATAGTTGCCGTAAGTCATTTGCCCTTCGAAACTCAAGATTTTAGCATTTTTTGCACTTTTCCGCAGAACTTCCTCGGAATTTATTTTCCTTTGAGATACAATGCCTATGCATTGAAACCTTTTGGAGTTGTATTCTCATGGCGCACACTACCTCGCAAACCCTGGAACAAACCCTATCGATCATCAAACCCGATGCCGTCGGACAAAACATGATCGGCAACATTATCGAATATTTCGAACGTGAAGGTTTAAGCGTTATTGCCGTCAAGATGCTCCATCTCTCGGCAGATCAGGCCAAGTCGTTCTATGCGGTGCATAAAGAGCGCCCTTTCTTCCAAGAATTAGTAGAATTCATGACTTCGGGTCCCGTCATCGTCATGGTTCTTCAAGGCGAAAATGCGGTAGCGCGCAATCGCGAGATCATGGGAGCGACCGATCCCGCTAAGGCGACTCCAGGCACGATCCGCGCCGATTTCGCAACCAGCATCGAGCGGAACGCCATTCATGGTTCGGACAGCCAGCAGACGGCCAAATCGGAAATCTCCTTCTTCTTCAAGCCGAACGAGATATTCCCTAGATCGTAAACCTGTCAGTAAGCGTTAAGTTCCTGCAAGTTCATCCTGAGACGGTCAACCCGTCTCTTATACAAAGAAATAATAACAGGATGATAGGATGGACAGGATAAAAAATAAAAAAGATTGAGAATCAGTTTTTACCACAAAGAAGGGCGAAACTCGCATTTTTAATTTTTTTTCTGTGTCCTCTGCGCTCTCTGTGGTAATTCTTTTTATTTTTCATCCTGTCCATCCTGCCATCCTGTTATTTTTTTAAAATTTGAAGGCGATCTGGCTTTGCTACAGGTAAATTCAACGGAAAGAGGCGTAACTGAAGTCGACGGCTCCGACGGAATCGAAAGAATAGCCTTTCAAGCCAGAAGGGTGAGTAAAAAGAAATTGATCTGTGCAAATGGGTATAAATGGCGTTTCTTGCAAAAGGATCTCCTCCGCCTTTCCAAGCAGATGAAACCGCTTCTCTGAATCACTTTCTTGCTGCGCTTGAGAAATGATTTGCCTGTATCCGTTATGCACCCACTGAGAAAAGTTAGCGGGATTGAGATCGCCCAGATTTCCTAAAATCTCCATGGGATCTTGATAGTAGGCCGCTTCATACGCCGCGCTGACCTCAAACTGACCTTGCTCGAGATTCTTCCGCAGCACATTCCATTCTTGCTGCACTAAGCGGACATCGATACCCAACACTCGCTTCCACGTTTCCTGTAAATATTCAGCGAACTTTTTTCGGTTCGATTGCTGTGCATAAGAAACCGTGAGTTGCGGAAACTGCTCTTTTGCCATCCCTAAGTCCAAGAGCCCTTGCTTGAACCGGAGGCGCGCTTCTTCTTCATCTTCTTTTAATAGAGACGATACCTTCATGTTCACCGGCAAAAGAGAATCGGACAAAGCTCTTCTGAGAGGGTGTCCTCCCTTCATGATATGGCGCGTTATATTCGTTCGATCTAAAGCAAGGCTCAATGCTTGGCGGACAGGGGTAGAGGAAAGAGCGGGATGCTGCGTATTCAAATTGACCCAAAATGATCTTGCAATTTTACGCGAGAGCAAAGCATTTTTCGTTTGAAGGTCTTGGATTTGTTCTGACGATAGAGGCGAAAATGGCACCCCGATCCAATCGACTTTTCCGCTTTCATAGAAATTGTAAATCGTCGAGGAATCCGATGCCATTAAAACATTGATTTCATCCAACAGAACTTTGTTTTTGTTCCAAAAAAACGGATTCCTTACAAGTTTTAAAGAGTCGTTCTTTTTCCATGCATCGATCACGAATGGCCCGTTGAATGAGGCGATGTCTTTCTTTTTCGGATCGATGAGCGGCGCACAGACCGGCAGAGCGACCAAATCTAAAAAGAATGACGATGGGCGGGAGAGGCGCACAACGAGCGTTTTATTGTCGACAGCTTTAACGCCTACTGCATCAAGGGGCACTTCACCCTTTTTGGCTTTTTCCGCATTCTGAATGAGGTAAAAAAGGTTCGCGCGAGAACAAGTTGACTTAGGAGAGATCGCTTCCTTCCAGGCTTTTTCGTATTGGGCTGCTGTAACAGGAGACCCATCGGACCATTTATTGTCTCTCAAAGTGAAGGTATAGCAAAGCTGGTCTTGGGAAACATCGAGGGATTCAGCGCCCGCTAAGCGCACTTTTCCATTTTCGTCCACACGTGTCAGCCCCTCATAAAGCAGTTTACCCGCAGCAATTCCTCGGAGGTAGATGATCAGGTCGTGCGGATGGATGGAAGGTAGATCGCCTTCTTGAAAATTGATCGTTAGTTTATTTACCTTCATTTGTCCCTCTTCCCTTTTTTGATAACTCATCAGATTTGAACAAAAGAGGATAAGAAGGATTGAGATTTTAGTCCAGCCATTTTTGAGCATGCGCAACCTCGGAAAAAAATTCATGAACGAGCCATTCTAAATTTTATTTGGAAAATGTCAAGCTTTATGAAAGAAAAGATAAGTTAAGAGACCTGTCTACTTCTCGAGAAGCCGGCTTTTAAGCGCCTTCAGCTCAGCGCTCAATTTTTGAGGGAACCGATCTTTGAACATCTTGAAATATTCGGCCAAATCATCGCACTCCTTCATCCAAGCTGATCGGTCGACTTCAAGCAGCTTTTGAATCGGAACCGATTCGATCCCTTGCAAATCGAGGGTCTTTGGAAGACGCCCGATCGGGGAAAGGGCCGCTTCCGCATTTCCATTTTCCCGCTCGAAAATCCATTTGAGGACGCGTGAATTTTCTCCAAACCCGGGCCAGAGGAATTTTCCTCCCGCATCCTTCTGAAACCAGTTGACATAGTAGATACGCGGCAGTTTGTCTTGCGAACTTTTAGATCCCATGTCCAACCAATGGGCGAAATAGTCCCCCATGTTGTATCCGCAGAAGGGCAGCATCGCAAATGGATCGTGCCGGAGCTTGCCCGTCTCTCCCTTGGCGGCGGCAGTTGTCTCGGAAGATACGCTCGCCCCCAAAAAGACCCCGTGGGACCAGTCGAAGGCCTCGAACACAAGGGGGATGACCGAGTTTCTCCGTCCGCCGAAGATGATCGCTGATATGGGAACGCCATTTGGATTTTCAGCTTCCCGGTCGTAGATGGGGCACTGCTTGGCGCTCACCGTGAAACGGGAATTGGGATGGGCCGCAGGCACTCCCTTCTTAGGATCCCAGGGAGTTCCCAGCCAAGAAGTGAGGCCGGGAGGCGGAGCGCCATCGATTCCTTCCCACCACACATCCTTGTCTTGAGTCAAGGCGACATTGGTAAAAATGGCGTTCCTCGTCAAAGTGCGCATCGCATTCGGATTGGTTTTCATCGATGTGCCGGGCGCGACGCCGAAATAACCGGCTTCAGGATTCACTCCATAGAGCCTTCCGTCGGATCCAAACTTGAGCCATGCGATGTCATCTCCCACCGTCTCGATTTTCCAACCAGGCAGAGTCGGAGTCAGCATGGCGAGGTTGGTTTTTCCGCAAGCGCTCGGGAAAGCGGCCGCGATATATTTTTTTTCTCCCTGAGGGTTTGTGATTCCTAAGATGAGCATGTGTTCGGCAAGCCATCCCTCATCTCTCCCCGCAGCCGAGGCAATCCGGAGCGCGAAACACTTTTTGCCTAAAAGGGCATTGCCTCCATAGCCGCTGCCGTACGACCAGATGGAGCGCTCTTCGGGAAATTGGACGATCCAACGGTTCGAGGGATTGCAAGGCCAAGGGACATCTTTTTGGCCGCTTTTCAACGGAACCCCTACCGAATGGAGACCGGGAACGAAAGATTGCTCCCCCATCCGATCCATCACTTCTTTCCCCATCCGGGTCATGATCATCATATTAAGCACGACATAGGGAGAGTCGGTGATCTCGACGCCAAAGCGGGAAAATGGGGATCCGAGCGGCCCCATGCAGTAAGGAATAACGTACATCGTCCTCCCTTCCATGCACCCATCGAAAAGCCGCGTGAGCAGCTCTTTCATTTCGGCCGGATCTTTCCAATGATTCGTGGGGCCCGCGTCCTCTTCCTTTTTTGAACAGATGAACGTATTCTCTTCCACGCGCGCGACATCGTCAGGATGGGAATGGCACCAGAAGCTGCGGGGCCGTTTTTTTGGATCTAGAGGCACCAAGGTGCCCGCTTTGACCATCTCCGATGCGATCTTATCGTATTCCGCCTCCGAACCATCGCAGATGTGGATTCTCTGAGGGCGGCAGAGCGCGGCAGTTTTCTCGATCCATCGTTTCAAAGTCATAAGGTCATTACTATGCCCATTTTATAAAGGACATCGGGACAGATATCTGCCCCGTTTGGCCAATGAATGCTCAAAGGTCCATCATCCAACGTGACTTGCTTGAAGTACTCTACGTCTTGCAGAGGAAGAAACAGGCCTTTTGCATTTTTAATCTTAATTTCTAAATCTACGACCTTAACTCTCCTGTCGCTAAATGTGAGTTTGAGCTTGTAGTCATGTAGGTATTCAACTTTCGTAACTCTCACATTAACTCTTTCGGACGTAACTTATCCTTACCTCTCGCCATGATATCCTATTCGAAGATTTCCAGACTACGCTCCTGGCAAGCATCTCTCTTTGGTTACCCCGGGAGAGCCAGGTGTGCAAATTATTATTTTAAGCCTCCATTTTCAAAAATTTAAAAAAATATTTTCATTTACAAATAAACAGCTATTAGTTATAATTGCACAATTAAAAAAGGAAAACAATGATCACTCTAACCAACACACCTATTTCATCTATGATTCCTACTTGCCCCGTTTTTCAATGGGTATGCATTTGCCCCCATTGGCAGCACAAAAGCGCCGGCTGAGATGTTGCCCGGCTGTAGCCCGCCACGGCCCACCGGCAGCCATAAACGCTGCAT
>CAYTXY010000061.1:0-8638 GCA_964441355.1 uncultured bacterium | reverse complement strand
CATCGGTATAGATGACGCCGTTTCGGTAGGTGGGATTCCTCAAGTCGATGACGACCTCGGTTGCGGCGGCCGTTAGAGAGACGCTGAGGAAAAGAAGGAGCGTTCGCATTCAGGAAATGATAGGAGGGATGAACTTTTCCAGGAAAGATAAATGGAAGTCTTTGGAAATCATTGATTTGCGATTAATTGGATGTTAATAGATTTTGAAATTAACTATTGATATATATTATAATTTTTTGTATAATTATATGAGTTAATAAAAATAAATTTTAATAAAACGAGGATAACATGACGTTAAATCCAACTCCAGGAATCGCTACAACCCCAATAGGGAATAGTTCCAACTCTTCTCAAGAGCTGTTCCTCATCGATTCCCCTTTGCCCACCGAATTATTGGTAAGAATCCAGGCGGCTTTAAATCCTACAGATGCCGCAGCTCTCGCTGAGGCGCACAGAAAATATCATGCTGTTTCAGACCCTTTTGGCGCCGCCATCCATCGTTTTGATGACAAAGATACTGTGACGCTGCAAGAGATCAGACACCTCAGAGAGGCCGCTACGAGAGGCGGCAATCCCGATTTTTCACGTCTTGAAAAAGAATTCAAACTCGATCTGGCGGTCAGTGACATCGATGATGCTGAACTCAAGAGTATTATTGAACACTTTCCTAACATTACTGAAATTGATGCGTCTGATTGTCAAGGCCTCACCGACGCTGGGCTGCAGCATCTGTCAGGTCTGGCAAATCTCTCTTCCCTCGACCTTACCAGATGCCCGCAGATTACCAACAAGGGGCTTCGATTCTTGACATCTTCGAAAAATCTCACAACCCTCAACTTGGCTGAATGCCAACAGATCACCAATGAGGGGCTCGCAAATCTGTCAAAATCGGCAAAGCTCACACACCTTGGCCTGAAAGGGTGCCCTCTGATCACCAATGTGGGGATCAATCATCTATCAGGTTTGGCAACGCTTACAAGTCTCGACCTTTCACACTGCGATTTCGCGGGTAAGTTCGAGCTGAATGGGTTTGCAAATCTCAAATGCCTCGACCTTTGTGGATGCAACCAGATCATCATCCTCAACCTCCCTGGGCTCAAAAATCTCACCGCTCTCCACTTTTGGGGGTGCGATCAGATCACTCACCTCAACTTGGAAGGGTGCCATCAGATTAATGACGCGCATCTTATACTAGTAGGATCAGGTTTGACAGAGCTCGCCACGCTCAACCTGGCCGGGTGCGGCCAAGTAACCAACGAGGGCCTTCAATTCCTGACACCGCTGACAAATCTCTCCTGCCTCAACCTGGCAGGGTGCCCGATCACCAATTCAGTGATTCAACATCTCGAGAATTTTCCTGAGCTAACCGACCTCAACCTGGCAGGGTGCCAAATCGACGACTTTGGGTTGGGTTGGCTGGGATCGATTCGCAGTCAGCTCGCTGATCTCAACCTGTCAGGGTGCCAAAAAATCACCGATGCAGGGCTTGAACACCTTCGAAAGATGCGCAGTCTCCAGAGAGTCCATCTGGGTGGGTGTCTGCAAATCAGCGGCGCCGGACAAAAAAAGATGAGAGAGTGGGCCAATGCAAATCTCATAAAAGCCTGTTTCATTAACAGCTTTGAATCCAAAAAATCTGTGACCCTGCAGGAGTTAAGGTATCTTAGAACGCTTGATCCGGACGTTTTCCTTCCTGAAACAGAATTCAAACTCGATTTGTCGGGGAGCGACGTTACAGATGCCGAACTGGAGAGCATTGTTCAACATTTTCCTGGAATTGCTGCAATTGATGCGTCGAATTGCCAAGGCCTCACCGACACCGGGCTGCATCATCTGTCAGAATTGCCAGATCTCAGCTACATCGCCCTATCAGGCTGCAAGATGATCACTGAAGCCGGAATATACGATCTGATGGCAAATTTGCCAGATCTCATGGTTTTTCAGTAAACTATCCGACTTGAGGTGCTCTAGAGATCACAAATGCTGGGATTTTTGCGCCCTCTAAAGGGATAATATAACTTCACATGTGTACTCAAGCGGAGCAGGCTCTAGCGCCTACGCCGAGTCAAATCCGGATTACATCGACCTGTCATTTCAGAGGATCGAAGATTCTCAACTCAGATACTGGATCGATCATACCCGTGGCCTGATCCATACCATTAACCTGAAAGGGAACTATCTGATCACTGACGCGGGACTAAAGACACTGCCACGTTTGATCAATCTCCATACCTTGGACTTGTCAGGATGCTGGCATATCACAGATGCCGCTCTTGCGTACTTGGCAAAAGTGGATCTCACCTTCCTCAGCCTCGCAGAGTGCCGCAATATCACTGACGCCGGGCTCCAATATTACATCGGCCTGCTGGCCTATCTCATCGGCCTGGACCTGTCGGGGTGCGAGAATATCACCGACATCGGGCTTGCGCACTTAAGAGGATTGCATCTAAGATATCTCAACCTGGCATACTGCAAGGTCACAGACGCCGGGCTTGTGCACTTGGCAGATTTGCCGCTCAACCAACTCAACCTGTCAAACTGCAGGTATATCACAGACGCCGGGCTAAAGAGCCTAGCAGATTCGAGGACTCTCACCCACCTCAACCTGTCGGAGTGCAAGTATATCACAGACGCGGGGCTAGGGCACCTTTTAGTAGGTTTGCCAAAGCTCACTCATCTCGATTTGGCCGGGTGCCCTCATATCACAAATGACGGGATACAGCGCCTCCTGAGGGCCAAGCCCAATCTCACCATTTTTCTTTAAGGAACGATCCGAATCTGAGGTGTGGGAGCAAGCCCTTAGCCCTCACTCCGTCGCGCGCATGAGGAGGCCCATGAGAGCGTAGCGGTTTGCGGGAGGGCTGAACTGGATCGCCTCGAGAAGGAAGGCGATGCTCTTTTCGTCGCGCCGGTTGGCGATCGAAAGAAAGGATTCGATGAGAAGCCGAGACGTCTCTTCCGGGCTTAGGGCATAGTCAGATTGCTCAAGGCGGAATTTCCAGGGCAAAAGCGGCCGGAGGCGGATCAGCTCTTCGTGCTTTTGCCGCATGACCCAATGGTTCACATACTCTTCATAGGGCCCCTCGACATTCAATCGGAAAAGAGCAAGATGGCAATAGTCCCGGATGAGCGGAGCCGCAATTTTTTTGGCCCCCTTTTTCAAAAGCTGGATCGCCCCTTCCGTACGGAGGTTTTCAAGTAGAGAGATCAGGGCGGGCACAAGGTCGTTTTGCTGCTTCGAGAAGATCATTTCGGCAATCGTCAAGAAATGCTCTTCGGGCAGATGGATCGCTTCGCGTAAGTAGTGCTCTCTCATCGCAAGTGAAAACCCGAGATTGAGTGTCGGGTCCTTGGCTCGAAGTTCTGCCGAAGGGATCGCTTTGATCGCCATTTGCGTGCGCCCCACTGAGGAATATGGATGGAACGCGAGGTCGCGCCCGTCTTCGATTAAGATTTCGGCTAACGATGGAAGGCAGCGGGGATCGCGCCTTTGCAAAAGAGCGGTGGCGGCGTTGATCCGCACTTGCAGATCGGCAGACTGAGTCAGCTCTGAGAGGATTTTTTCAGAGCCTTCGATTTCTCCAAGGGAGGAAATCGCGAAGAGATTCTTTTTTTCAGCCATTTCGATCATCGCTGGAACATGTGTCCTATCCCCCAAATGGAAAAGGGCCAGCGCTGCTGCGATACGAACGTTGTCGACCGTAGAGAGGGCCAGTTTTTTGAGTTTGAGGGCAGAGGCGCTGTCTTTGAGGGCGCCGACCGCATAGGCGGCCGCTTCCAACTCGGCGATTTGAGCGTGAGTGAGCCGTTTTCTTAAATGCGGGAGAAAATCATCGCGGCCGCTCCTTGCAACATTGAGGATCGATTCGATCCGCACTTGGATATCAGGATCCTCGATCAAACGGCGCAGCGCTAAGGTGGCCTCGCTCGTGCCGTGCAAGGCGAAGAATGAAGGGAAATAGGGTTTAAAAATGGGAGGGAGGCGGAACATCAGCCCTTCGATCTGCCCGACTGCATGGGGGTGTTTTTTTTGGGCGAGATAAAAAGCCGCTTCCATCCGTGTCGAGAGAAAATCTGAACTCATGGCTTGGTTCAATAGATCTGCCGACCGGTCGTCTTCGAACCCAGCAATGAAATGGAGCGCCAGGAGTTGGATTTGCGGATCAGGCTGGGCAAGTCCCGTTTCTAGAATTTCCAAAGCTCCGCCCGAGCCGGAGAGCCCGGCCCCAAAAAGGGTCATCATGAAGACTTGGGGGTCGTTCGTTTGGATCCCTTTTTGCAAGAGGATCAGACCCATCCGCTGGAGCGCTTCGAAATCGTGCCGCCCGCTTTGTTCGGAATATTCGCGGTACCTTCCGAAAGCATCTTCGATCTGATTTTGCTGCATCAAGTAAAGAGCATGGAGCTTGATCTCCTCGTCACTCGTTTTTGCGAGGAGGGGCAGCGCGCTCAGCGCTATAAGGCACAGTCCTTTAAAAAATCCCATAGGTTGATTTTCACCTTGAGCAGCAAACGGTATACCGGCTGCAATGGCAGCCCCATGATGTTGTAATAGCACCCCTCGATTCTTTTGACAATCAAGCTGCCCCCTTTTTGGATCGCATAAGACCCTGCCTTATCCAAAGGGCCGAAGTGGCGGTGGTAGGTATGGATTTGATCCTGAGTCAGTTCATGAAATTCCACAGTCGTTACCGCACCGTCGGTGAAGAGCTCCTTATTTTTCATGACGCAGACCCCGGTGTGGACCTCATGAACTTTGCCGGAAAGCTCCGAGAGCATGGCGCTCGCCTCTTCCATCGTCTCAGGTTTGAGAAAAAGACGCCCCCCTTGGAATACGACCGTATCGGCCGTCAAGATCGTCTGGTTCGGATGCCGCTCGGCAAGGCTCATCGCCTTCCGTTTGGCGACTTCTTGGGCAAACGCCGCGGGATCTCCCTCGAAGAGGACCTGCGACTCGTCGAAATCGGGAGAGAGCTGGCGGACGGGAAGCGAAAAATAGGAGAGGATTTCGCGACGTCTGGGGGATGTGGAGCCTAAGATCAGTTCCATTTGTACTAGAATGCCAGATTTAGCCCCTTGAGGTCAAAATATGTCTTTCCGAGAAAAAAAGGCTAAAGTGTGGTAGAATAGGAGGGGAAAAAAGGGATATTTATGACAGTTTCTAAGATCCAGGGCCGCCCGGATCCAGCCGCCTCTCCAGGGGCTAAGGCAAAGCCAAAGCCTCCTCAGGGACTTGCTCAAATGCCGGACCGACTAGAGTCAAGACAGGAGCCGCAAAGGGCTCAAGAGCCTCCCAGTTTTTTCAAGGAATTCCTTTTCAAACCCCTTTTCCAAGTGATCAAATTCCTAATCCGGGGCATTTTTACCTTCATCGATTATCTTCGAAACGTCTCTTTCGAAGAGGCCCGTGAGCCCGACATCGATCGGGAGGGTTTCCTAAATCGACTTTCCCACGCGCCGAGTCCCGAAAAGATCTTCCACCAATTCGAAGAGATTTATACTCCGGACGAGCAAAACCAGGTTTACCTTGCCATCGGCGAGGCGCACCTTTCCAGAACCTCATGGAAAGAGGCTATCTGGGATCGGTCGCCCCAAGAGAATATCGCCCTCGGCCGCCGCCTCGTCCGGCAAAACCCCTTTCTTTTACGGGACTATCTGACCTGATCGGTCTATCCCCGTATTCGATTCCACTTCCCAACTTTTCATCCCATTAACGTTGGGATAGTCTTTTCCCTTTAATAATCAGCAACTTATGGCTTTTTAATGATATATAAGAAAAAGAAAACTAAGTTGAAATAAATTGTTTAATTATATTAAAATAGTGGCATAAAAAGGAAACAAATCGAGGATTATATGAGTACTAAACTAAATGGCACACCAATCGCAACTCCAGCTTATAACTGGAAGCCACAAGTGGCACTCTTTCAAGGGGCTCGCTGGAAAGAAGTAGCCAAAAAAATAGGGGCCTTTGCAGTCCTGACGTTTCTGATTGTGGGGACAGTAGCATGTCTTCTATTTATCCCCGGAGCGCCTTTAGTTTTCGCAGGAACTGCTGTTCTTTTATTGTTTCACTTGCTGACTGGAGCAACGGCTGTGACTGCAGCGGTATGTCTACCTGTCTTAACATTTGTTGGTTTGAATGCAGGTTATGCTATGGGTGCTATTTGTGGCGAAAAGCTTAGACACGAGGTAGAGCTGTTAAAAAAACGCGAACGACACAAGACCAAGAACGCGCAACCACAAAGCTTTGATAGAGTCGCAGACCAGTTCCCGAAGAAGGTAGACCCAAACGATTGTTCAGTGCATCGAGCAAAGGAAAAAGACAAAAAACAGTCGAATTCGAACCCGAGCCAAGTGACGACTTACTGTTCGCCGAACTACGAACCAACTCCATTGGAAAAACCTGATTTTATGAACTTTAAGCCATATTCTACTGTGAGCCCTTTGCTACAAATTGAGATTGAACCAAAAGCTGCTGAAGCAGCTGCCGACAATAAGGCGACTAAACCAAAGTATCCTAGTAGCCAAGATACGGCAGGATCCTCCGGGTCTTCGCCGCCGACTCCACCTAGAAGATTATCGGAAGAAGACTTAAATCCTCCAGCAAACAGCGAAGATGAGTATGTGGTGTTCAAAAAGGAGGATGATAAGAAGCCAACTAAGGATCTCTTCAATAATGAGACTATTCAATACTCAGATGAAGAAGAGAGGTTTGAGAAGATAGATAAGGTGTCTTCTTCACCTAAAATGTACGGCAAATTAGCACCGAAAACTCCCCCGGATCCTAATTCGTATAGATCCTCGCCGGAGTAGTTTTACTCCCCGGACTTCTTCTTGTTTTTCTTTGGGAGGAGGGGCGCGGTCCTCGCGGTGAGATCGACCCAGATGGGAGAGCTCCATGCGATATGGCCGTCTTTCTGGATGGCGCGGAGGTAATAATAAACAAACGGCGGCCTGCCTGCTGGCCCATCAAGAGCGATTTGGCCAAGAAGGTCGGTATCGTCGATTTCGAATTCACATTTTTCATCTACGAGCGGAAGATTGCGGAAAACTTTTCCATTGCGGATAAGCGCCACCTCGGTCAGGGACTGGGTGCCGATGCAGTAGCCGGTGATATGGCGGTTGAATTCCAGGCCGGGCCGAGCTTTCGTATCGGTTTCGGCTCCCATGGAAAATCCTGCCAACTGGAGGCCGAGGATGATCCTTTCCCCCGTCGTCGCAAAGCAGGAACGGGCGGTGAGCGCTTCGATCAGAGAGGCGCGGCTGTGCTCTTTGGCCAAGATCGCAGTAAGTCCTGGCGAATATTGCGCTTGGTCGGTCTCGAATAGGTGGCTGTAGCAGCCTCGGTCGTCGTAGCCGCCCGCGACGAATCCGAAACGGCATCCTTTATTCAATGCTTTGATGAGGGCGCCCTCCGCAGATTCGGCTATCCCCCCTTTGCCGCCGTTGACCGGCCGAAAATTTCCTTCTTTGGCGGGGCATTCAGAGGATCCCCACGCATTATAGATCTCAGCGACCCTTTCGAACTCGGGATTGAAATCGTTGAAATTGCAAAGCGTCGTCTTGCCCATCGAAAAACTGGGGATCGCGATCATCTCTTTCGGATTGTTGGTCTTGTAGATTTTTTTGAGGGAATTATTCTTCGTGTCTTTTTTTCTCAGGATCTGTTTCATGTCTTTCGAGTAGATGAAATGGCGGAGCCCCTCTTCGCCCGGATCTCCCATCCATTGGAATCCCAACATCGCGACAAAACGGTCGTCTTCGTTGAATTCGGCGATCTGCTGGCTCATCATCTTCCACTGATCATTGGGCGTCTCTTCCTCGCTGTCAAAAGTTGAAATCGCGTAGAACTGTAGCGCTTTGTCATCGCGGACATGCCTGAGGAGCGCTTCGATATTTTCAGAAGAGTCGACGCGGTCCGATTCCCCGTGTAGAAGACCCCAGTAGAGGTTGGTCGCCCCTTCGGGCAAGCATTTGATGGGGGCGGAAAAGAACGTGTTGTTCGATTTGAGATTGCGCAGTTGGATCTTATAGATCCCCGGTTCGTTGAAGTAGAGGTTGGGAAGGGCGATAAATCCGGTCTCAGGGACAAAGAGCTTCCAATTGAGGTTTTCCCGAAGATGCTGATACGACAGGTCGATCAGCGTCCCTTCAGGAGCGTTGGAGGTCAAATTCCCATAAACGTCCTCGAAACGGACGATGACGTCGAAGCGCTTATTGCGGGTGACAATCGATGGGGCGATGATCCGCAAGGTCTGCAATTGGTTGCCTCTTACGTCGAGGTAGAACGTCTCGGGCTCTTTGTAGTCCCCTTTCCCTTTCGGATCGATGTAGAGGAGAAAGGGCCGCTTTCTTTGGACCAGTTTTTGGCATAGGCTTCCTCTTTTAGGATCCCTTTCCGGATTGCCCATATTGATCGAAAAACTGTCTCCCGGCTTTAGTTCCGCCGGCAGGATGAACTCGAAAGAGGGGGTCAGGGTTTGAGGATGCTGCACCTCGACTCCGCCGACAGGGGCCTTATTTCCGGGGATCTCCACCCAGATGAGGTTGGCTTTTTCCTTGAGGTTCGTCTTCGGAATCATCCAGTCGATCGGGCGGCCCTTGCTGCCTAAGTCGAACCGGATTTTCGTCCCTTTGG
>CAYTXY010000060.1:0-8770 GCA_964441355.1 uncultured bacterium | reverse complement strand
AACGGCAGAATTTTTTGCTCGGAATTTTGACCGTCGCACACCCGTCTAAACTCCTCTTCCACGCTCAACTCGTCTCACTACCCTCCAGCCTAACCGATAACATGCGTTTTTAAACCTTGTTGTCCGAGATCATCTAGGCACTTGTATAACATCTCGAGACCATATTGCATCGCCAGATGGTAAACATTCGGCGCATCCATCCCTGATTTCTTTAAGGCGGCCTTGTCGATGACAACAGGGATTAGGAGGAAGTTGGATTCTTCCATAAGAATATTAAGGCTTTGCATGAGTTTATCCCGTTTTTCCTTACCCAGGCGATGGAAAGGACCTTCCTTCTTCAAGATCTCATGTTCATGAAAAACAACTGTATCGTGACCGAAAAGGGAGAGTTTCAAAAGGCCCATGGCGGGGGAGATTTCTCGAATGTAGATGTCTTTTCGAAACAGGCACAAAGATAGAACAAAAATAGGATAGCGTTGATTGATTGATTGATTGATTCGAGACCGATGTCTCCGCTCTCGTCCACAAAGACAATGTAGTCGCTGTTTTCCATTCCGAAGCGATCCGTGCATTGAAAAAAGGACTACAGTAGCATAGGTAAGAAAAAGAAGTAAAAGTTATGTTGTCAAACTTGAGTACGTGGACAGCCTCTAAAAACGATAGCCGGCGCCAAGGCCGAGATCCAAGCCGCCCGTTGCACGAATATTGTGGTGATGGTTAAAGGCAAACCAATTGAACCGATAAGCCGCAAAGAGATCGATAAAAAAGGATTCCGATACATCTAATTCTACGCCAGTTTGAAAAAGGGAAGCAAAACCCCAATGATCCTCGCGTTGTCTCACAAAAGGATAGAAGTTGTGGATATGGGTATAGGCTACTCCGACCCCAAATCCGACGTAGGGATGCCACCAGGAGCATCCCCACCGTCCTTTGATTCCAAGCGTTACAGGAACGAGGATCAGGGTCGTTTTGTGTCTCTCGCCGAGACTATGGCCTCTTCTACCTGTAACGGCGCCATTTGCGAAAAAGGAGAGATGGGGAAAAATTGAATAATTATACTCTAAAGAGCCCTCAGGCCAAAATTGGTGGTAGATTTGCCTTGTCAAGACCCCTTGAGGGAAAAATGCCGCGCCTCGAATCCTTAGATCGTGCTTCCTCGTTTTTTCAAATGGGGCGCAGGGGCAATATTCCGTTGTATTAGTAACAGGCTTTTTAGCTCTCTTTTTAAAAAATGGCTTTTTGCACTGCGTTAGATTCCTCGAGAAATCTCCAGTTCGATCGTGTATTTTTTCCAAAGAAAAGGGAAGAAAAGAAAGAATAAAAAGGGAGAAAAGGGCGGGAAGCTTAAGTCGGAATTTCAAGAATTCTCCGAAAATATCTGCCTGCTTATAGTCGCATCTAAGATAGTGTCCCCCCTCATATTTTTACCCTTACCACCATGGCTGGAAAAACTGAAGCTATTTTTGGAGTTTTTACTGGTTAGAGAACAACGCCAGTGTGATGGATGAGGCGGGCCAAGAGATCCTTCCCTTCTTTGGGATTCTCTCCATCGAGAGAAAACACTTCTTGGGGATAGATCGCCTCGCAAAGAGTTTTTAGACTCTCTTTTTGAAGAATGATCGCCTTGATGTCATGCATGGAAGAAAGAAGATGGGGGAATTCATCGCCCGGGTGGCCATCCTGGATGTAGAGGACCAGTTCCCGGTCATTGCTCCTCAGGCGCCGGATCGTCCGGATCAGCTCTCCGGTCATCGGCTGCGATCTGTCTAAAACTAAGAGCGCATACCGTTTGTCCGTGAGGACCTGTTGCAAGGCGTACGTGTGGACCCCATCGAAAATCTTGTTCTCGCAGTCGGTCTCAAGGAGCCGCTCTGCGACCTCGGAGAGGCGAATTTGGACGCAGCCGAGCCTTTCGATCGAAAGGCCCGCCGCGATATTGGCCAATTGGACAGCGAGCGGCAGCTCCAATCCATTGGCCATCCCTAAGCTGATCATCGCTAAGACGGTATCTCCCGCGCCTGTCACATCCTTCACCTCTTTCGAGCGGACCGGGAAATCGCTCCGGTTCACCCGATCGAAAAGGGACATCCCCGCCTCCGATCGAGTGATCAGCAGACGTTCCACGTCAGCGCCATCGAGAATATGCTGGGCGACCTCTTCGAGCGGAGCTGACGCCGGCATTTTCGCCGCGGCATAGGCTTCGGAGAGATTCGGTTTCAATAGAGTGGCTCCGCGGTATTTCGTAAAATCAGTTCCTTTCGGATCGACGATGCAAGGAACATTCGCCCGCTTAGCAATCGCAATCGTCATTTTGAGGAGTCGATTCGATAAAAACCCTTTGCCGTAATCGGAAATCGCTACGACTTGCACATTAGGGATCGCCGCTTCCAATTGAAGGAGGCACTCCTCTTCGATGGCGGGATCGATGGGGGAAATTGTTTCCAAATCGACGCGGAGGAGCTGCTGGCTGTCGGCGATCAGGCGGTTTTTTATCGGGGTGTGGTAACTTGGCTCGACAATCAGTCCCCGCACATCCGCGCCTGCGCTTTTAAGCCTTTCTTTCAACTCGGCCCCGCCATCGTCGGAGCCGATCCGTCCCATGGCGAAAACACTACCGCCTAAAGCGGCGAGATTGAGGACGGCGTTTCCCGCTCCGCCGGGGCGCGATTCTTGTTTCAGCACTTCCAAGACTTGAACGGGAGCTTCCGGAGAAATCCGTTTCACCCGTCCTGTCGTATATGTGTCGAGGAGGAAATCGCCGATGACAAGCGCGCGAAACGGTCGAAAGCGGTTGAATGCATTCGCTAGATTGACTCGAGCAACTACCATCTTTGCTGTTTCAACAAGTATCCTTGAACGTATTCTCCGACGGCGGCGCTGATCGGCGTCATCGGAAACCGGTTAAAGATCTTATTGAATTTAGCCATGCTAGCGCAAGTGTAATTCTGATATTGGCCACTGAGTTCGGGCGGCATGTCGATGTAAGAGACCTGCTCGTTTCTTTTCAAAGCATGGAATAGATCCTTTGCCAGGCTGTTCCAAGTGGTCGCCTTTCCCATGCCGATATTGTAAATCCCTGCCGCATGAGAACCATCCGGTCCCAAAAAAGCGCACGTCATTTTCACCGCGTCTTTCAAATAGATAAAATCGCGGCACTGGTCTCCGTCAGCGTACTTCTCAGGATCGTTCGACTTATAGAGGCGGATCGTCCCTTCCGTTTGGACAATATGGGTCATTTTCAAAATCATCGACGCCATCCGCCCCTTGTGGTATTCGTTCGGGCCAAAAACATTGAAGTACTTCAATCCTACGACCCGATTCAAAACCCCTTCCCGCTTCATCCACAAATCGACAAGATGTTTGGAAAATGCGTACATATTGATCGGCCTGAGCTCATCCAAGGCCTCTTCATTATCGGAAAATCCTTGCTCCCCAAAGCCATAGGTCGCGGCGCTCGATGCGTAGATGAACCGTTTGCCCGCATCAAGCGCCCATTCGGCCAGCCGGATCGTATAACGGAAGTTGTTTTCGAGGAGGTAATCGCCGTTTGCCTCCATCGTATCGGAGCAGGCGCCAAGATGGATGATGGCCTCGACTTCGTCTTTCCGTCCTTGGAGCCACTCGAAGAGCATATGGCGGGAGATCAAGTCGATGAATTTTTTGCCGACAAGATTTTTCCATTTGTCGCTTTGCTTCAGATCATCGACGAGGATCAGATTGGATGCCCCAAGATCATTCAAATGGCGAACGACGCCCGAGCCGATCATTCCGGCCGCGCCTGTCACAATGATTGCTGGAGCCTTTTGCATAAGGCTTTGGATGTTAACAGAACGGAGAGGTTGGATTCAACCTCTCCTGCAAGGAGGAATTATCCGGCTTTTCGTTTTTTCCCTTCTGGAGGCTCCTGCCAGCCTTTTTTCCCTTCGTGAGGTTTGCGCTCTTGAGGCTGCTGCCATCCCTTTTTCTCTTCGTGAGGTTTGCGCTCTTGAGGCTGCTGCCATCCCTTTTTCTCTTCGTGAGGTTTGCGCTCTTGAGGCTCCTGCCAGCCCTTCCCTTCCTTACGTTGTTTCCCTTCTGAAGGTTGGTGCCAGCCCTTCCCTTCCTGAGGTTTGCGCCATTCTTCCATGGCCGATCCTCCCGGCTTCCCTTGCGCTTTCCGCCTTCCTCTTTCTTCTTCAGATTCAGGGCTTTCCTCAGAGCGCCCTTCACTTTCCCAGTCAGACACTCCTTCTCGTGGCATCCAATTTGAGATTTCCTTCTCAGCCATCTCCCTCGAATAGCCATATCTATGGGCCAACTTTCCGATGAACTGATCCCACATTCCATCGATTTGGTACATGTCGTCATCTGTCAATTTGTTCCAATGGGACCGGATGTTCATTTTCCATTGATTCCAATTTTTCTCGAACTCTTTTCTTTGCATGAAGTATCCCTCTCTTCTCGGGCAAAACCCGTTTCTATCAAATTAACATAAATCGAAATATTTTATAATAAAAATATCAAGTTAATGTAATTATTGAACTTAGAATTTAATTAAATCTGATACCATTCATTCACAGATCTTTGGAGCGATAGGAAGGGCCGCAGCCAAGCCCCACCCCAAAAACGATGCGTTTTTGGGGACCCCGGGGGCTCTTTTCGGGAGGGGGTTCCTCTGCAAAAAAAGGCGGTCCCGCTGCCGGTCATCGTCACCGAGTCGAACCCCATCCGTACCAATTGAGCACGGAAAGAGATAAGGCGCGGCTCTAATCTGAAGGCGGCAGGTTCCAAGTCATTATAATAGAGAAGGAGAGCTTCTCGGGGATCACGAGAAGGCAACTCCTCGGGTCGCGTCTCTTTATAAACAAGCGGCGTCGAGAGACCGAAAGGGGGCTTTGCGATCCAGCCCTCCATTGGAGCGGGCAGCAGATACGGCTCTAGCCTCTCCCCTCTCCCGGTGCAGTAGGCGGTCCCTTGGGAAAAGAAGAAGGGGACATCGGAGCCAAGAATCGAACCCATTTCAATGAGGTGATTTAGATGTGCCGGCTGCCCGCTCAGAACGTTGAGGGCCCAAAGCGTCGTCGCGGCATTGCTGCTTCCACCGCCAAGGCCCGCTTGCATGGGAATCCTTTTTTCCAGGTGGATTTTTACCCCGAAAGGAAATGGGAAACGGCTGCGGAAAAGATGGAGCGCTTTTGCGATCAAATTATCGCTCCCCGTGGAGAGCTCCGGGTCGGAACAGGTCAGGGAATCACTATCGCTTTTAGCGAAAACGATTCGATCGCTTAAGTTTATAGCTTGATAGAGGGAAGCGATCTCGTGGAACCCATCGGATCGCTTCCTGAGAACCCTGAAGAAAACGTTGATCTTCGCAGGCGAACAGAGTTCCATTCCGCTCTATTCTGCGGGAGGCTCTTCCGTTTTCACCTCGCCCTCGACAGGGATCGGGGCCACGACAGATTCAATGCCCGTAGCTACAACTCCTTCCGGAATGATCTGGAGAATGCAGGAGACGGAAACGCCTTCTTTCAACTTGACGGCAAGCTTATGGGGGCCTGTCTCCTTGATGGGACGGGCGACCAAAATATTTTTCTTCTCAAGCGGAAATCCTTGGCTCTGGAAGAGTTTTGCGATGTCAGCCGCAGATACCGAGCCGTACATATGCCCTTCCGGATCGACTTTGACCTTCGTCTCAACCGTGATCCCTTCGAGCTTCGCAGCCAACTCTTCCGATTCTTTCCGGTCGACGATCGCTTGTTTTTCCCGCTCTTTACGGAGCCGCTCTTGTTTTCTCAAGGTGTTTGTACTCGCGATCACCGCAAACCCTTGCGGGAGGAGGAAATTCCGGATGTATCCCGGTTTCGCGGAAACGACTTCCCCTTTTCTTCCGAGGGCTTCAACATCTTCAAGTAAAAGCAATTGTTGTTTCATCTTTTACTCCTTAGCCACAAAGGGAAGCAGCGCCATGTAGCGGGCCTGTTTAATCGCTTTCTTAAGCAACTTTTGATAGAAGTAGGCGACTCCAGTGATACGGCGCGGCAAGATCTTGCCCCGCTCCGTAATGAACTGGCGCAGCGTCTCGATGTCTTTATAGTCGATCGTCTTCACATTCGAAGCTGTGAACGGGCAGCTTTTTTTCTTCTTCGCGAAGGGGCTGTCTGAGGAGGAAGAGGAGCCGTAGCCGCCGCCGCTTTGCGCTGACGACGATGCTGATCTTTTTTGGTACATATCTTAGCTCTGCTGTTTAAGGGGTTTGAATTCGAGAGTTTCCTGCACATTTTCGACGCGCATGGTCATATATCGGATTAGGTCTTCGTGCAGTTGATAATCCTTCCAGAGATCGAGAATGGAAGAGGTAGGCGCTGTGAAGAAAAGGACATAATAAAATCCTTCCCGCTTCCCGTCGATTTCATAAGCCAGTTTGCGCCGGCCTTGTTCATGGATTTTATGGACCTCGCCCCCTTTTTGGACGATTCCATCGGTGATTTTGTCAAAAGCTTTCTTGCGGGATTCATCGCTGAGCGTCGCGCTCAGGATATACATCCCCTCATAAAGCCCCTTGCGGTCTTTTTTCATTCATTTCTCCAGCTTGGGTTTGATGAACCTACACCACTGTTTTATTGGCGAAGTCCATCGCATGGTTCAATCCTTTTTCAAGCCATATTTCGATGGCATTCACCGCCCGCTCCAGGATTTCGGGAACGAGCTGTTCTTCTTCCTTGGAAAACCGGCCGAGCACATGGCTCGCCAGGTCTCCTTCATCTCGATCGCCGACCCCTATCCGGAGGCGGGCGAACTGATTCGTCTGCAGATGCTCCTCGACGCTCTTCAGGCCATTATGGCCTCCGGAGCTTCCGCCTCCGCGCATCCTGATCTGTTTCATCGGGATTGCGATGTCATCTACGATGACGAGTAGTCGGGACAGGTCCACATCCAGATAACGGATCAGTGGAGCGATCGCGGCGCCGCTCTCGTTCATAAAGGTCAGCGGCATGATCAAGATGACATCCGCCGCGCATACTTTGCCTTGTGCAACGCTCCCCTTCCACTGCAGCTGCTTGTGGAATTCCAGCCGATGCTTGGCCGCGAGCGCGCTTGCGGCCGCAAATCCAATATTGTGGCGAGTTCCTACATACGTTTTTCCCGGATTGCCCAATCCGGCAATCAGGAATTTATTCATTACACTTTCTTCGCGATCACGACAGCCACTTCGTTCATCTTCGCGTGCGGCTGGACTCCATCCGGGATCGCGATATCGGAAAGGCGCTTCGATTGGGCGATCTGCAAGTCGCGCACATCGAGAGTCAGTTCCTGGGGAATATCCTTAAGCAAGCAGGAAACCTTCAACGAACGGATGGACTGGCGCACGAACCCGCCCAATTTCACTCCGGCGCATTCTGCAGCTCCCGTAATTTGCAAGGGCACCTTCACCGTTACCTTTTCTTTATCGTTTACGAGAGCAAAGTCGATGTGCTCGATCGCGTACGTCGAACGGTGGTACTGCACTTCTTTGATCATCGCTTTACGGCTCTTTTGCCCATCGTGCAGCTCAAACACGGACGTGGAAAGCAAGCCGGGCTTCATGTTGCGCAAAAACGTCTCCACTTCATTCTTCTTTATGAAGACGGACTCTGGAGGCTGATTCAGGCCATAGAGCACAGCCGGCACCCCCCCTTCGCGGCGGAGCTTGTTCACGTCCCCTTTTTTCCCCACAGTCCTCGAAAAATACGATAGTTTCATTTCTTTTCTCCTAATCCTTCACCTTCGTTCCTACGCAACCCTATCCTCCAGCAAAAAGCGATGAAATCGATTTTGCGGAGATGACGCACTCAATGGCCTCAGCCACATAGGTCGCGATCGAAACCGCGCTCACACTTTTCTTCAACGCTTCCGGCTGAGGCACCGAATTGGTCGAAAAAAACCGATCGATTCCCGCCGGCAATCGATCCCCTACAAACAGCCCGTGGGATACCGCGGCATAAACTTCCACAGCCCCCTCGTCTTTACATACCTTCGCCGCCGTCGCGAGCGTTCCTCCCGTGGAACAGATGTCGTCGATGAGGACCACCTGCTTGCCGGAGACATCCCCGATCAGCGCATTCACTTCGACTTTCGTGGCGCTGACCCGCCGCTTGTCGACGATCGCCAGATCCGCCTTCAAATCTTCGGCGAACTTCCGCGCCATCCGGTTGCTCCCTACATCGGGAGAGACCACTACGAGATCTTTCAACTTCAGCGCCTGGACCGCCTTCACGAGAAGCGGCCTCGCGTGAAGGTTATCGACCGGAATGTTGAAAAAGCCTTGGATCTGATCCGTATGCAGATCCATCGTCAACACGCGCGTCACGCCGGCTTTTTCGAGCAGGTCGGCGACGAGCTTGGCCGTAATCGGCACCCGCCCTTTGTCCTTCCGGTCCTGCCTGGCGTAGGGGTAATAAGGCAGGACTGCGACGATGCTGCGGGACGAGGCGCGCTTCAGGGCATCGACCATCACAAGCAGCTCCATCAGGTAGTGATTGGGGCGTCGCGCGGGCGATTGTAGCACAAATACGTCTTTTCCTCGCACATTTTCCAGAATCTGAACGCCGATTTCGCCGTCAGGGAACTCTTCGATCTGGATCTTGCCGAGCGGCAATTTCAGGGATCTGGCTACTTCCGCTGCCAATCCTTCATGGGAAGAGCCGGCGAACAACATATGGGATGGCTCTTCGGTCATGAACATTGCCTCAAAAAAAAATTGGGGCGGAAGGATTCGAACCTCCGCATGGCGGTACCAAAAACCGCTGCCTTA
>CAYTXY010000059.1:0-8825 GCA_964441355.1 uncultured bacterium | reverse complement strand
TTGGGGTAGTTGGGGTAGTTGGGGTAGGTGCTGGTCCAGGAGGCGGCGGAGTAGTGCCTGAGAGCGCACTAACAGCGACAGCAGAGATGATTGTAACTGCGACGGCAGAGAAAGCGCCGATCGCTTCAGGAGTTTTATACCAAGGCTTTGCTTGGATCGGGGTGACTTTCAAAGTCATCGAGCTGCTCGCTTTTTGCGCCGCGCTGTTGCCTGCTTTTTGGGTCAGGATTGAGCTGGGTAGGGGTTGTTGCTTCGATTGTTGTTCGATGGCTTTCGTTCCAAAATATCCTCCGGCTCCGGCCAGGCCTGCAGCGAGCGGGATCACCGCAGCAGCAGTAGACATTCCGCCGAATTTCATGCCGCCGAAAAGAACTAGAGCGCCTCCGACAATGGATGAGCCTTTCAAGATGTCTACTTTGTGTTTTTTCCAAGCAGTTGTAAGTGTAGTCGAAAGCGGCGCTGCGGATGGGGACAGGGTAGATTTACTGACTAGATTTTTTGTTTGAATACTTGACATATTCGTCCTCTTTTTATAGTTAACTGCAAAAAGTCTACCACGTTTGTTAATTTACTTCAAGTTTTAGAAGAATAAAATAATAATTTAACTTTGTTGAAAATGTAGATATGGTTATTAGAATTAATTTACGGTTTTTTTGTTTGTGGAATTAATAAATACGCCGAGTCTTCTCAATAATTCGTTATAATTAGCCAAAGTTTCATGAATATAATTTTAGCAAGTTTCGAGTTTCCTCAAGCTCGCTTTCCATCGCTTCATTTCTTCTAGCATGGAGAGTTGGGATGTACCCTTTGTATTTTTCGAGCAAATGCTCTTGTCCAATGCCGATCGGCATTCGATTGAAGCTATTCTGCAATTTTTGCGAGTTGTTATGAAAATGGAAAGAGTGGAAGGCCGCTATCCGCGACCTTCCATTTGGATTCTGAAAACTAATTTACGGTGTTGTTTTTTGTAGAATTACAAGAATTCATTAGATTGGTATAGTTGGACATTAAATCGTTATAATTATCCAAAGTTCCATTCAGAGAATTTTTGCAATCTTGGAGAGTGTTCAAGCACGCTTTCCAATCAGTCTTGGCTTCATTTCTTCTTGCTTGGAGAACTGGAATGGCGTCTTTGCATTGCTTGAGCGCATCTGTGCAATTCTCATTCGTTCCGACAACAGCTGGAGCTGGGTTAAAGTAGGAATAAATTGTTGCGACGTTAAAGAGAGCTGTTGCAATAGTCGCGACTATCGCGGCTGGCACGATTTGGTAGACTAGTCTATCATGTAAGTTAGCTGCGACAGTTTTGGCAATCGCATCATTTGCAACCAGGTTCGCTTGAAGAGTGCCAATGTGGTTGCCTTTACGATTGATTATATCGATTGTTTGTAAAGTTAACGCGCGACTTAGCTCTGTTTTGAACCAATCCTTAGTCATTTCAACTGTTGGGCCCCCCCACTCTTGTAATTGATATGCTAAATGCACATTGTCAACCTGGTTTAATTTATAAGACATTTTTAACTCCTTCGATAGGTTGGTTTTTTTTGTTTTTTTCGATAATATCTTAGCGCGGTTACGATTAAAAACGAAATGTTTTCTGAAGTTTTTCTACAATTAAAATAAATGCTTGCTTTATTTTTAATATTTTAATTTGACAAAAAAACTTGATCGTTGCCCTATCCTGATGCCTGGAACGCTCCACGGCATAGCATTTCGGACGGGCTCGTATCCCGTTTGGGAATAAATTAAATATTTTTTTGATTTTTTATGAATATGGAAGGTCACTTTAAGTGACCTTCCATTTGGATTCTGAAAACTAATTTACGGTGTTGTTTTTTGTAGAATTACAAGAATTCATTAGATTGGTATAGTTAGCCATTAAATCGTTATAATCATCCAAAGTTGCATTCAGAGAATTCTTGCAAGTTTGGAGAGTGTTCAAGCACGCTTTCCAATCAGTCTTAACATCATCTCTTCTTTTTTGGAGAACTGGAATAGCGTCTTTGCATGCTGTTAAAGCTTTTGTGCAATTCTCATTCGTTCCGTCTTTAGGAAGCGATCCAGTAGAAGCTGGGTTAAAGTAGGAATAAATTGTTGCGACGTTAAAGAGAGCTGTAGCAATAGTCGCGGCTATCGCGGTTGGCACGATTTGGTAGATGATTCTGTTACGGTAAGCTTGTGCGACTTCTCTGTTTTGTATACGAATCGCATCAGCCATGCTTATTTGAGTGTAATACTGATCCACTAGATGAGGGACTGCCTGCCCTTTCATTTCCATGAACCTTAATGTCTTCGTGTCGTATTCTGGATAAGGGTTAGCTAGGGTGTTTACTGACATTTTTATTCTCCTTGATAGAGGTGTTTTTGTTTTTTTTACTCTAATACTTTAACACGCGCTAGCTTTAATAGCAAATAGTTTGTTGTTTTTTTATTTTTAAAAAAAATATTTGGTACATTATTATTATTTTAATTTGACAAGAAAAACCTTGATCGTTGCCTTATCCTGATGCCTGGAACGCTCTAGAGCCTAGCATTCGGGATAGGCTCGTATCCCATTAGGTAAAGCGTGAAATATTTTTTTTGATTCCGTTATAGATAAGGAAGGTCGCTATTCGTGACCTTCCATTTGGATTCTGAGAACTACTTTCCAGTATTGTTGACTGTAGAATTTTGGCAAGATTTGATTTGGCTCAATAAATCGGTATGATTTGCTAACGTTCCATTCGTGCAATTTTCTAAAAATTCGAGTTTCTTCAAGCACGCTTTCCAATCAGCCTTAACTCCATCTCTTCGTTCTTGGAGAGTTGGAATGGCGTCTTTGCATTGCTTGAGCACCTCTGTGCAATTCTCATTCGTTCCGTCTTTAGGAAGCGATCCAGTAGAAGCTGGGTTAAAGTAGGAATAAATTGTTGCGACGTTAAAGAGAGCTGTTGCAATAGTCGCGACTATCGCGGTTGGCACGATTTGGTAGACTAGTTTATTCCGAAAGGAAGTTGCGAGATTGTGGGTAGTGTCGGAAGTAGCTTTAGCAATAGCATTAGCAATATTAGCGTGATGTTGAAGAACAAGATTGCCTTTAGAGTTGATTATCTCGGTTTGGCGTATAGTTAACGCGTTCATTAACTGGTCTCTGGTCCAACCTTCTGTATCTAATATAAGGCCCCACTCCGCTAATTGATATCTTATATGGTCTTTAAATTCGGGTGTATATTCAGCCTTAATTGCATACGGACTTAGAGCGCTAGTGCTCATTTTTTCATTCCTTGGTAGGTGGGTTTTTTGTTTTTTTCTACGAAATTTTAGAATAATTAAGCTAGAAAATGCAAGTATCCTTGCATTTTCTAGCTTTAAAAATAAGTATTCTATGAATTTTTTATTTTAACTTTACAATAACTAATGGGCGTCGGTTGCATTGCATGAGGTCGCATTTTTTTCACACTTCTCGAGTTTGTCCAAACACCTCTCCCAATCGTTCAGAGCTTCGTCTCTTCTTGATTTGAGTATGGGTACGAGCCCCTTGCACTGATCCAATAGATTTTTATTCGTCACTAGACAGGATTGGCACTCTTTTAATGCTTTTTTGCAATCAGCTTCAGTCGCGCCGGGGTCAGCAAAAGGAGCGGCCTTTGAGGGGCTATCGGCAAAGTAATTATAGGCTATATTCCCGATCACCGAGGCCAGAGTCAGGCCTATTCCCCCCACTTTCAGGGCTCGATAGAGGGATTGGATTTGCGCCGCCTGTTGAGCTACTTGGTTGTTCAGATTGCCAATCTGAAGGGCTTGCGCGGCTCCCATCGCTCCAAGCTGTACAGTTAACAAATTTTTTAATGCATGTATATTTTTCCCAGCGGACGCTCCCATTGGGACGGCATAAACTCCAGGCAAGCCTGCTAATTGGTTTCTTAAGGCATCTGCAGTAACGGACATTTGATACTCCTTATTTTTATTAGTATTTTACATGGTTTATAATTAAAAGTACAGGATTATTTATAAATTAATTATTGTATTTAATTATTTAATTTATAGTGGTGCGCGATGAGAATTACGGGTTTCTAAGATCCTCCAAAAGCTTTTCTTGCTCTTCAGGCGACAGGATAAATTGCGAGATATTAAAAGCAGACGATGCGGCCGCTTGGGAGATGAAATATTGGTTTGCGAGATACGAAATGATTTTCGGCAAACCAATCGATGCCAAGAGTCCGCTTAACCCAATAATAACCATTGTTCGACCCAGGACGGTCAGTTGTCCCTGAAGCCCATTTAGTTGATTTTGAACGGCGTCGAGTTGGCCTTGATTAGCGATGACTGCTTGCGCTGCTGCTGCAATACCTGTTAATGCCATAAAATTCCTCCTTATGTAAGTCCTAATGCCGCGAGTTCTGCATCCATTTGATCATCGGCAGCTGTATCTTTTTTATCTTTTTCAGCTAATGCCGCCTCTTCAGCAGCCATTTTTTCAAAGGCTTCTTTGTCTTTTTGATATTTTTCCCTAAACCCCGCCAAGTTCGATTCTCTTTCGTTTTGGTTCTCTCTAGCTTCCGATTTCACAGTAGGAACTTGTATTGCTTGGACAAGTTCTGGCTCAGGAAGGGTATCGCCTCTCGCCAAGTCCTCTTGGCTCGCTGCAGCCGCTGATTGCTCAGCAGGAGCTGGTTTTAGCGCGGTGAAAACCAGTTCTGGCTCAGGAAGGACGCTTCCTTTCGTGGCGTCTTCTTGGCTCGGTTTCGTCACTGGTTGCTCAGCAGGGGCTGGATCTGGGGTAAGAAAGGCAATTCCAGCATCATAAAGGTCATCCTCTCGGTTCGCCTCCTCTAAGCGGGCCTCCGATCCAGGTGTTTCTAGTTGTTGAGGGATAGCGGCGGAACTCGTTTCAGTCACTGGTTGCTCCGCAGGGACTGGTTCTGGCAGGGCGAAGACAAGTTCTGGCTCAGGAAGGACATCCTCTTTTTTCACGTCCTCAAGGCCTGTTGCAGGCGCCGATTGCTCGGCAGGGACTGGTTCTGGCAGGGCGAAGACAAGTTCTGGCTCAGGAAGGACATCCTCTTTTTTCACGTCCGCAAGGCTTGTTGCAGGCGCCGATTGCTCAGCAGGGGCTGGATTCAACCATTTGGCAATTCCAGCATCATAAAGGTCATCCTCTCGGTTCGCCTCCTCTAAGCGGGCCTCCGATCCAGGTGCTTGTGGTTGTTGTTGAGGGATAGCGGCAGCGGCACTCGTTTCAGTCTGATGCTCGTCCTTAGGTTTTGGCGCGGCGACGATCTCCTCGATCTTCTCTTCCATTTTCGATGGGTTCCAGAGGCGGTTGGTTGACGCTAGGTTCGAGAACTCTGCATTTGGGGAGGTTGGAGCGTCTTGCTTATCAACTGGACTAGAAGGGGCGGCGCCAGGTATCGGGGGGATCATTTGCTCTACAGTCGATTCCGCGCGCTTGTCATCGGGAGAAGGAAGAGCTAGCTTCTTATAGGCTCCATTTGCCTGGTTGCTGATTTCTTTTGCTATCCCCGTCAGCGCCCACCAGCCATTTTCCGCTGTCCATTGCACCGCCGATCGCAAGAGAGCGTTTCCCCGATCTCGAATTTCTGGAAGGATCCAACTTGCCTGCTTATAGGCGTAGGCTCCTGCGGGCAAAAGAACTTCTTGGGCGACCCAAGGCACACCCGTGTCGGCGGTCCATTTCAATGCAAGAGCATAATTGGTAATTTCCTGTTTCAGATCTTCCCAGTTCGCTTGTAACCCTGCAGATCCCTCATCGCGCAGTACCGCGAGGATCTCGCCGCCCTTGGAATACGCGTAGGATCCTGCGGGATAAAGAACTTCATTGGCAAGGAACGTCGCCCCAGTGTTGGCGGCGCTTAGCGTCGTGGTCAAGCCGGCTGAAAGCAAGTTGCCAAGAAGAGAAGGGGGTTCGTACTTCTTGAGAACTAGGGCATTCATTTCGTTTAGATCTAGGGGGCCGGTTTGCGGATCGGTCAGGGAGCAGAATTTCAAGGGTTCTTTAGTTCCGTTTGCCGCAAGCAAGAGCACTGCTCCGATAGCGAGAGACGCTGCCAGATTGGGAGCTAGGGCGGCAGGGGTGGCAATCGGAATATTTGTAGGCATAGGTGCCGAAGTTGGAGGCGCGATCGCAAGCTGTCCTACTTTTGGAAGAGGTGTGAAATTGGCCTGGCAAAAAAGTTGCAGAGCGGGATTGAGGATAGGAACTACAGGTTGCGCGTTCCAGGATGAGAACCACGATGCCCATGAAGAGACATAAGAAAAAATGTCTACCGTCGGCGCAGCTTGAGAAGCTATGGCAGGGGTAGGTTCTAGAGCGGTTGTTTCTAAAGCTACTTTGCACTCTGTATTGCTGGAATTGACTCCAAGGACGCTATCCAGAAGATCGCTAATCAATGCGGCATCGCGCCGATGGGAGTTCAGCATTCCGCGCTCGTCATCCAGAGTATCCGTTGGTGACGTATTGGTAGGACGAAGGGTCGGATGCAACTTGAAGGCCTCGTCAATGTTCGGCAAACCAGGGATCTTATCCTGAAGAGTGTTTAGAAAAGCGTCGCGTCGCCCATCGGATTGCAGCTTTCTCCGCTGGTCGAGCAGGAACTGGGATGGCCCTCTTTCGCAAGGCGGATCTGAGGATATGTTCGTAGCGAACGGTTCAATCAAGGCAGGAACAGCCGGCTGCGGCGAATCGCCCTCTAAGGTCGGAAGGCTTGGGTTAGGAACTTCAGGTTGCGCATTCCAGGATGAGTACAACGTCTGAATCCATGAAGACATAGAAGAGAATATGTCTACCGGCGGCTCGGTGGGTTGAGGCCGAGCGCTGCTTGCCTCTAGCGTGGCTGATGGCTTTAAGCCGATTTCGCTTGCGAGTTTTGCACCGAAGTCTGCATCGCTCAGGTCATCGGAGTTACATTTATCCCAGGGCACGTGGAAATCGAAATGTTTCATTCTAGCCAATGAGGGCTGCGCATCCGTTTCAGGGATGAGGACGTTCGAAATATTAGAAAGAGGGTTTGCAGGAACGGATGTCAATCGGAGCGGATCGAAGTGAAATGGATTGAAGGGCAGCGTGAATTGAGCGTGACGGGCGCTAGCGAATTCCTTGGGGCTAGTTTGGGTGAGCGCGATCGTAGGTTGCGGGGCGGTCAGGGGCGGCAAGGGCGAAATGACCGAGCCGGGAGATGCGGTTGGACTGCCAGGTGTCAAAGCAGGAACGCTTTCTTTTACGACCGGGAGCTCTTCAAATTTGTTCAACGACTCGAGCAGGAAGTGAACATGCTGAGAGGAAGTTAATTCCTTGACTGTAGTTTCAGTCACTGTGATCGTGGCTGGGCTGGCAGGGATCCCTTTTATCGAATCCGTAATGAGGAGGATTTTTCGATCAGGAGTTGTTGACAAATCGAAACCGCTCAATTGCGATCCAAAGACTCTCGAGGGTTCGGCAATGGCTGGAGTTGCAGGGAGGCTCGGCGGCGCCGATGGGAAAACGCAGACGGCATCTTTAGGTTGAGGGAGAAGATACGAGACGAAAGGATCGTTTGGCGTAGGTGAAGTTCGCAAAATTTCGGAGACGGCAATGAATGAATAGGGCTGTGGCTGATTTGTTGGAGCTGAAACGAGCGGGGCGGCAGATGGGGTTGTGGGTCCAGATATCAAAGCAGAAACGCTTTTGCGAGCGCCGCGGAACTCTCCGGAATAAAATTCGTTCAACGACTCAAAGAGGGCCTTAGAATGTTGTGCGGAGACGAAGTCTTTCACGCTCATTTCAGTGACTGTGATCGTGGCTTCGACCGGAGAATCTAGAGGAACGAGTCCCAGGCCCGATGGATCGGCGGCATACCCTTTTTTCGAGGCCGTAAAGAAGAGGATTTTTCGATCCGGCGTTTTAGAGAAATCGAACCCGCTAAAAGCGGATTCAAGGGCGCTCAAGGGCCCGGAGTGTTTCGCCGCAGGGAGGCCGAGGGGTCCTGAACTCTGGCTTGGGATGAATTCCGATGAGAAAACGCAGATCGATTCTTTTGGTTGGGAGAGAAGATATGAGACGAAAGTATCGTTGGGTGTTGAGGAAGCGGCAAAAAGCTTAAGCGCCTCGGCCACGGTCAAATATGAAAACGGCTGTTCCGATTTATTCGAGGAAGCGGGAGCCGTGGTTGGGGCGCCGGAGGTCAAAGCAGGGACGCTTTTGTCAGCGTCGGAAGATAATTTGTTCAACGATTCGAGCAGGAACTGGGAATGATGGAGAAAGTCTTTCACGCTCGTTTCAGTGACTGTGATTGTGGGACGCGCTGCGTTCGGAAGGGCCACTTCTCCTCCAGTCGGGTTGGCGGTGACGGTATCTTTCGAGACGGTGAAGAAGAGCATTTTCCGATCGGGCGTTTTTGAGAAATCGATACCCTCCCATGGGGATGCCGAAACGGGGTCTTTCGTCGCATTGCTTGAGATCCTGAGGGTTTCAGAGTCGCGCTTTGGGCCCAGTCCCGATGGGAAGACGCAGATCGTATCTTCCGGTTGGGTGCGAAGTAACCTGAGGAGACTTTCATCCGGCGTTGAAGAAGCGGCATAAAACCCAAGCGTGTCGGCTAAGGTAAAAAAGGAGAGTCGAAGCGGTTTTGTCGAAGGAGTTGGAGAGGGGGAGCTGAGGTTCCCGGGATTCGCAAAGGCGACGCTGCCGATTTCAGGGCCTTTGGCCGTATCGGGTGGAATATATGCAGGTGGTTCCAAAATAAATGAGAACGGCTCTTCGGAGATGTTGTGTCCGATGGGCTTTGCCCCGCCAATGGAAATGGTAAAAGTCTTCGGAGCCGGGTTTGGGGTCGGGATAGGCGTTGGGT
>CAYTXY010000058.1:0-8857 GCA_964441355.1 uncultured bacterium | reverse complement strand
TTGAAATGGCGCGCGAAAATCAGGTTGAAAAGGGCGATATAGGCCGTTCCGACATGAGGGTCTCCAGTCGGAGAGGGGGCGATTCGAACTCGTACAGTCATAGGTTTTTATCCAAGATCGCCCTCTATTCTGGGGGATTCCTGTCCCCTTAGTCAAGAGGTAGTTCAGAACTGACGAGTAAAATAGTAAATACCAGAGACGGTCGGGTTGCTACGCGGACTTTCCCCAAACGAGACGTTTGGGGACCCCTTCCGCTCCGCCCCCGCACGCCCAGGTAGCGGGATTGGGACTTCGAGCACCAGTTGCGCAATTAGAAAATAGCCGCCTACTGCGTGGCGGCAGAAGCGCTCCCTACCGCGCCTTGCTCGTGCGGTGTACAGAGTACACCTCCTCGCTTTACGGCGCGGTTGCTCTTTGTCCGAACCCGCTGTGGGCTGCACACGCCCCTCCGGGGCCGGCTCGCTATTCGCTCACCTGCTCCGCACTTCGAAGGTCCACGGGACCTTCTCCGTGTTTCCGCAGCCCGCTTCGCGGGCCCCTATCGTGCGCAGAAAAAGCGGTGCTACTTCGTGCACCGCGGGGACAGCAGTCGCGGACCTGTTAACCGCTCTGAAGATCTTATGTTGTTGGCAGGTGCCCACAACAGCTATGCCGCGCACGAAGTAGCGCGGCCACTCTGCGCTCGGAAGGGGGCCCATGAAATGGGAACCTGAGCGCAGCCCGAGACCGATTAGCGGGATCCCCGCGTCCCGCAAAGAGAAATCGCGCCGTCAAAAACGGCGGAGCTGACCTCTAGGTCGCTGAGCCGTAGGCGCGATAGGGAGCGCATCTAATAAGCCGCCACGAGCAAGGGGTCCCAAAAAACGCATCGTTTTTGGGGTTTGCGTAGTTGGCGGCAATCTATTCGCGCGGGCCGGTTATCGAAGCCGGAATCGGTCACCTGGGCGTGGGGGCGGAGCGGAAAGGGGCACCCAAACGCTTCGTTTGGGGAAAGTCCGCGAAGCAGCCCGACCGTCTATTCTTATTAATTTTTCTGGCTCTCCGTTATTTCGCAGGAAGCAGGTAGACCAGGTCTTTCATGACGTTCAGGGCTTCGGCGTATTGCAGGTCGCTTTGCCCGAAGAAGTCGATCTCAGGGGCGTCGAAATTTTTCTTGTCCAGCTCAGTGATAAAATTTTGATAGTTCTTATTCCCCTCGATCCGGAGTTTCGAATTCTTTTGGAGAAGTTCAAGATGGGGGGAGTAGGTGAAGAGCCGCCGCTGCAGGTTCGAGCGGTAGTGCGAGCCGAGCTGGAGCCTTTGAAAAGCGGAAAGGTCGGAGAGGTCATCGTCGAAATGGGGTTCGATCTCGTCGTTTTCAAGGGGGAATTTTGCAAACTCCTCCCCAATATCGATCCGGGAAAGGAGACCAGGGACAACGATGTCGGAGCGGACCCCTTGAAGCTGCGGGCTCTTTCCGGAAACGGTATAATATCTGCCGCGGGTGACTTTGAATTCGCCTTGCGGATTCACTTTAGGATTGTTTATGGGGTCGAGAGTAAAAGTTTGAAAAGACCCTTTTCCGAAGGTGTGCTCGTCTCCGACAACGACAGCGCGCCCATAGTCTTGGAGCGTCTGAGCTACGATTTCGGCCGCAGAGGCGGAGGCCCGGTTCACGAGAACGATTAAGGGCCCATCCCAGGCCATCTTCCCTTCAATTTCCCGCAAATGCTGCAATTTGCCCGTATTGTCCTTCACGGACACGACGATTCCTTTGGTGATGAAAAGGCCAGTCACGGAAACTGCCTGAGTGAGCAGGCCGCCGGCGTTCCCGCGAAGGTCCAGGACTACCCCTTTCAGCTTGTGATCTTTTTTGATCTGCTCCAGCACCTTGCGCATATCTTGGGAAGAGGAGGACGTTTGGTCTTGATAGAATGAAAAAAGGCGGAGCGTCGCGATTTGCCCATCCCCAAAAGGCTCGAGATGGTTCTCCAGCCTTGATTCCTCGAGGACAACCTCTCCGCGGACAAGCTCCAGCTCTGTCACAACGCCTTCCCGCAAAAAAGTGAGGTGGACAGGGGTCCCTTTTTCCCCTCGGATCAGCTCTACTGCCTCCATGATATCCATACCCACGACAGGTTCCCTGTCGACCGCAATGATCTTATCGTTGATCTTCAGTTTCATGCTTTGCTCTGCGGGACTATTCTCCAAAATCCGCATAATGGTCAGCCCATCCAAATCGTCGCGAAGCTGCGCGCCAATCCCAAAAAGACGCTGTTGGACTTGAATCATGAATTGGTTGGCTTCGCTCGGAGTAAAATAATTCGTATGGGCATCGAGGGCGGCAGTGCCCGCCTTCAGTACATGGGTTAAAACGATTTTCGATTGTTCATCGGCCGTCTGTCCCGTTAATTCGAGCCCCCGGTTAATCCGCCGCTTCTCCAGCCTCTGGATGAAGCGGCCCCGCCCCTCCTCGCCCATCTTCTCAGCAGCTTCCAGCTGGAGGGATTTGATCCGTTCTATCCGGGTTCTTAATTCTTCATAGCTTGCAGCCCACGCGAGATCTTTGAATTCGTCGCTTTTGACTCCAGTGGGGAGCAGGGCTCCCGCAATCTCCCTTTCCAGAGCTTCCCTTCTCTCCATGGCTTTCAAAAAGACCGAATGGATTTCATGAAAAACGGAATAATCGGTCGTTTTGAACCCTGCCAAGGCTCTTTGAAGTAGATCCTCCGTCGGCTCGATCCAAATCCCAATCTCGGGCTCCAGGAAATAGGTTTTCGTCGGATCCAGTTCATCGAGATAATTCTGCAGAACCCTCTTCATCAAGACCGGAGTAAATGATTTATAGGATGCATGAGAGCGCAGGACTTCTTCGATTTTGGCCTTCGCGTCTTTCTCAGAAATCTGCGGCATGCGGCATTCGGCCGCAAAAACACATAGAAGAAAGAAGATGAAAGTCAATTTTTTCACTGCAGTTCCCCGGGATAGAAAAAAACTCGACTATACCGAACCGGTCGGTTTCTGCCAAGCAACCCATAAAAAACCCTCACCTCACAGCAAGCGCAAGCCGTTAACAGCCATAAAGTTATAATCAATTTGATTATCCCGATAAAAATCAACTAAAACATTAATCTAAATATACGAATTTCGTTGAAATTAAGTGAGCAATATGAAATAATGGTTAGTGAAAACAGAAAATTAAAAACGTTCGGAATTGAGGGTTTTGAGAGAAATAATCTCTTTAATGGCCCCAGCCGATTTAAAAGTGTAAAAAACAAAAGAATTGGGAGGAAGAAACCATGAACGACAAAATGCCATGGGAGCAAAATCAGGGCCCCGCGAAAGACACGACGAAGGTCGTCTCGATCACAGAAGCTGCCCGGATTAACAATGTGACCCGTCAAGCTATTTACGTAGCGATCAAGCAAAAAAAACTAAAAGCATCGAAAGACTCTACTCGTTGGACGATCCATTTGGACGACCTCGCTGAATATCGGAAAAATAAGTATTCCCGTACAAAGTCGATGTACGCGGGGGAGCTTCTTTTCGACAACCGCAAAGGATATTACTCAGTCAATCAGGCTGCAAAACTTCTGAATGTTCCAGCACAAAAGATCTATTACGCAACTCGCGTAGGACTGTTAAAGGCGCACCGCAAGGGCGCTGCTTGGGTCATCCATACGGACGACATTAAAGGGTATCAGGAAAATTACCTGAACCGCACTACCCAAGTCGGAACCTAAGAAAGAGTCCCAAATCCTTCCAAAAAATCGCCCCCTTTTGAGGGCGATTTTTTTTCATATCTCTGTACGCATCTTCTTGTAAAATAAATCTTTAAAGTGATATATCCTGCTCCCCTTATAAGGTTTTTTCGTGACAGTATTGGCCACAGACGCAATTTCTCAACCCATCGGCTTTGCAAAGCTGCCGCAAACGGAAGCCAAAGATCGCAAGCCGCAGGCTGCGAAACTCTCTGCCATGCCAGACAACGTATTGGCGTATATCCATAAACATTTAGATCGCAAAGACAGCGCGCGCTTAGCTTCGGCCAACCGGAGACTCTACAAGCATTCAAACGCTTCTGGGGCAGCCCTTTCCTCCTTTGAGAACAAACTGCGGTCGGCAAATAGCCGGGCGCTCGGCGATAGGCAGGAAGCCGATTTGCGGGTCGCCGATCACAAAGAGATAGCTCCTCATTTATCTATGCTGTCAAACGAAATAGGGATACATATCCAGAAGTTTTTAAACTGGAATGAGATGGGAGCTCTCGCTTCGACAGACCGGAGCCTCTACGATGCTTCGGATCTTTTTGGAGCCGCGGTGGCTCGTTTTGAAGACAAGGTGGAAGACGAAAAATCGATTCTCTTGGAAGAAATTAGAGTTTTAAGAATCCTCAACCGAGATTATCACTGTTCAATACCATTCAAACTTGATTTATCAAATTGCAACCTCTACAGTAACGAGTTAGAAGACATTGTTGCACATTTTCCCAATATTATTGAAATGAATGCAAGCAACTGTCCTCTGACCGATGCTGAACTAGTTCATGTCGGAAAGTTAGCAAAACTCAAGGTTCTTGATTTAAGCGAGTGCCGCCAGATCACCGACAAGGGTCTTGCATCTCTTGTTAAAGTAGCCGATCTCGCAACCCTGGACTTGACAGGGTGCGAACAGATCACTGATAAGGGCCTTGCGTCTCTCATCCATTTCGTCAATCTCAAGAACCTCTCCCTGTTTGGGTGCTGGCGGATCAAAGATGCCGGCCTAGCGACTATCGGTAAGTTGGTCAATCTCACAACTCTCAACCTAAAAGGGTGCAACCAGATCACAGATAAGGGACTTCCGTCTCTTATTTCTTTGATCGACCTCGCGAGCCTTGACCTGACACGATGCGAGCACATCACCGATAACGGGCTTCTATCCCTTGCAAATTTGAAAAACCTCTTAACCCTTAGCCTGACATCATGCCGCAAGGTCACCGATAACGGGCTTCAAACACTCGCTCAATTGGATCGTCTGAGGAAGCTTGACCTCTCTGGTTGCTGTCTGATCACCGATCAGGGGCTTAAGTGTCTCGTAAATTTGAGAAATCTCAAGAGCCTTGAACTGGAATGGTGCCACAAGATCACCGATAAAGGCCTTGGCTTTCTTATTTTTTTGGATAAGCTCGCGCACCTTAACCTAAAAGGCTGCAGTCAGATCAAGGATAAGGGGCTTGAACACCTTTCAAACTTGGGCAATCTCAAGAGCCTCAACCTGTTTGGCGGCTACCAGATCACAGAAACTGGGCTTCGACACCTCGTAAAATTGACCCGTCTCGAATGTCTTGACTTGGCAGGATGCTACCAGATCACCGATGGCTGGTTGCAACACCTAAGACATTTGAAAAATCTTACGCACCTTAGCCTGTATATGTGCTTCAAAGTGACCAATAAGGGGCTTCAATCCGTTGTTAAATTGAAAAATCTCACATGGCTTAGGCTGGCAGGGTGTACCGAGATCACCGATCTGGGGCTTCAAACCCTCCTCAAATTGACGAACCTCAGGAACCTTGACCTGGACGAATGCTTCAGGCTCACCAATAGCGGAGTTCAAAGCCTCATCCATTTGCCCTATCTCAGGAGCCTATATCTGAAAGGGAGCCAAGTCACAGAAGATAAGCTTGAACCTCTTGCCAATTTGGGAATCACGATCCATTTGTAAGAGGGGGCTGGGCTTTTGGGCTATGGACTTGGAAGTCTTTGACTAAGAGCTGGATGCTCGCTTTATTGAGGAACATGTTGATTTGAGGGGTAAAGGCTACGCTTAAGAGGAGATTTTTGCCTCGGATCTCATCTTTCCGGTCCGCCAATCCGAAAGCGATTCCTTCGAGCATCCGATCGCCTTGTTCTAGAAATAGCTTGAGATGGTACTTCCCAATGACTTTCGGCGGCCATATCTGCGTCGCGTCGCAGAAAAGGATCGGAGGGGGGTTCTCATTGCCGAAAGGTTCTAAAAGATGGAGAGACTCCATAAAATCGAAGGTAAGTTCGCTAAAGTCGATCTTGGCGTCGAGATACAGTTTCGACACCACGTCGTTTTCCCTAAGCATCCCCTCGGCGGCTTCAATGAAACGCTTTTTGAAGAGGGGGATGTTCTCCTCCTTGATCGTCAATCCCGCAGCGTAGTCATGCCCCCCAAAATTGATGAGGAGCTCCTCATGAGATTTTAAAACGGGCAGGAGAGGAAATTCCGGGATGGTGCGAAGAGACCCCTTCCCAACCCCTTGTTCGATAGAAATGATGGCTGTCGGCCGATTGTATTGTTTCGCGATGCGGGCGGCCAAAATCGCAATGATTCCCGGATGCCATTTTTCCGAATGCAGAACGATCGCCTTGTCTTTCAAAAGATCGGGATTTTGAAAAATAATGGCTTCGATGTCGTCAGTCGCTTCGCGTTCAATTTTTTGTCTTTCTAAATTATTTAGATCGAGCTCTTTAGTAAGGTGCTCGGCTTCTTCCTGCCCATGGAGCAAGAGAAGTTCGACTCCTTTAATGGGATCGGCGATCCTGCCTAAGCTATTGAGCCGCGGCGCGATTTTAGAAGCGACGGTAGCGGGGGATAGGTCTTTTGGATCTATTTCGCTGAGTTCGATCATCTTGGCCAATCCCACGCGCTGCATCTGCCGCATCTCTTTTAGGCCGTAGCGCACCAAAATCCGGTTTTCTCCCTTGAGGGCTCCCATATCTGCGATGAGCCCCAAGGCAACGAGATCGAGATATTTCTTAAGGTCGATTTTTGTGGGGCTGATCTCTTCGTTCTCAATCAAGATGTTCGTCAGGGCATGGGCCAGCTTGAAGGCGACTCCAACGCCCGTGAGTTCGCGGTTGGGGTAGGTGCTGTTGATCAATTTTGGATTTAACGTCGCGACGCAGTGAGGAATTTTTGAGGTAGGCTCATGGTGGTCGGTGACGATGACGTCGATCCCGTGCTTTACCACCTCTTCGATCTCCTTCGCAGCCGTAATGCCGCAATCGACCGTGATGAGCAAGGTGCAGTGCCTTTGAAGCGCAAATTGCAAGGCGTCGCCGATGAGGCTTTTTTTCAACATGGCCCGATTGGGAATGTCAAAATACACTTTAGCGCCGATTTCGCGGAAAAACTCGGTCAAAAGGGCGGCGGCGGTCATGCCGTCCACATCGTTATCGCCATAAATCAGGATCGGCTCCTTCTTTCTGATGGCGATCAAGATCCTGTCGATCGCTTTATCCATATCGGGAAAGAGATCGGGGTCGAAAAGATTCGGCAGCTTGGCGTAGAGAAATTCGTGGATTTCCTGGACTGTTTTAAATCCCCTGGAGATTAAAATTTGCGCCGTGACGGGATGAATATTGAATTCCGTGATGATTTCTTGAAGAAGCGACGGGTCTTTGTTTGGATAAATCCATAGAGGCGCTTTTGCTTTTGATACGGCAGAATCCATTAAAACCAGCCCCCCTCGAACCGATTATATATAACCTCCAAAAATTTAAAGAGAAACATTTTGTTTCGATTATGAAGAACGGCTCACCACCGGTTTGCCCTCCTCTCGCCTTTGGAAAAATATCATCAGGGGCGAAGCGATGAACCAGGAAGATAGAGTCCCGAAAAAGACGCCGATCGTCATGACTAAGGCAAAACCGAAGATGGAGGGGCCCCCGAAAAGGACCAGCGCGATCAAAACGAGTAGCGTCGTGCCCGAAGTAATCGTCGTTCGGCTTAAAGTGGAGTTCAAAGAGGAATTCACTAATGCAGTGAGTTTTTTATTGCCAGGATTTCGCATCTCTTCCCGGATCCTATCGAAGATGATGATCGTGTCATTGAGAGAATAGCCGATAATGGTCATCAGAGCCGCAATCGTATTCATATCGATCTGGATTTCAAGTCCCAAAGCGTGGAGAAGCCCGACAACCCCCAGCGTGATCAGGACGTCGTGAAAAAGGCAGATTAAGGCTGCGGCCGCAAATTTATATTCGAACCGGAATGCCAAATAGACAAAGATTGCGAGGAATGCGAGGGCCAAACCAATTAAAGCGTTATTTCTCATGCTGTCCGACATTTGACCGCTCATCGCAGTCCAATTTGAATCGATTTGGCTAAGAGTTTGAGGTGCCAAAGCAATCCCCTCTTTCTGCAGGGCGTTCACCACCCATTCGATCCGAGGATTTTTTATCATTGTTGGACCCGCATGCTCGATCGGCAGCCCATAAAACGGCTTGTTCGGCTGCTGCAGGCTCGTGCCGAATAAGATCCTGAGATGGTTTGTCGGCTGGAGTTCACGGATTTGGAAGTCGCTCGCCGCAGCCCCGGCTTTGATCAGGGCTTTTTCGACTCCTTCGACGTAATGGGGAGCGCCAGTCTCCTGCAGTTCCAGGCTGAGCGCGTAGCCGCCAGTAAAATCCATGCCGAAAATCGAATTTCGTTTTGCCACGAGAAGAGCGCCTCCGATTGCAATGATCGCGAGCGATACCCCAAATGCCAGTTTGGCGCGCTTCAAGAAATCCCAATCCATAGAGTGGAACCAATTGGCCATCTTGAGGCTTGTATTCTTAGGGTTTTGGACCCATCCGGTGAAATAAAAACGGGTCATGAATAGAGCCGTGAACATCGAAGAGGCGATTCCAATGATCAGGTTTACTGCAAAACTTTTGATCGGCCCAGCGTCGAAATTCAGGAGGATCAGGGCGGCGATGATGGTGGTGACGTTTGAATCAATGATCGCGGAGTAGGCTTTTTTATACCCGGCTGACAATGCGGATCGAATGTTTCCCGATTCGGCAAATTCTTCTTTGATTCTTTCGAAAACGAGAACGTTGGCGTCGACGGCCATCCCTACCGTCAAAATAACGGCGGCAAGGCC
>CAYTXY010000057.1:0-9039 GCA_964441355.1 uncultured bacterium | reverse complement strand
AAGTCTGCTTGGCGAACATCGAAGACAACCCCGAAAATTTCACCCGCTTTCTCCTGCTTTCGAAAAAACCTTCAGAGGGTCCGAAATGCACGATCCGGATCACTTTGGAACATAAGCCCGGAAAACTCGCGGAGATCCTTTCGGTCATTTCCAAGGAGGGAGTCAATGTCACTTCCATCATCTCGCGCCCCCTCATCGGCCGTCCGTTCGAATACGCATTCTACCTCGATCTAGAAACGCCGAGCGCTTCCCTCCTTGAAGAGATCAAAGGAAAATCCATAACTTTCCGGAACTTAGGCCAGTACGGTGCATTATGAGAACGTTCAAACCATCCGCGACAAACGCGGTCAACGCCGAGATGAATCGTTTGCGCAAATCGGGGGTGCGGATCTACAATTTCGGGTCGGGCGATCCGGTCGTTCCGAACCATCCAGCCGTCTTGAAAGAGGTCGAAAAAGCGGTCAAGGAAGAGATAAGCCCTTATGCTCCTGTCGGCGGCCTTCTCGAGCTACGCGAGGCGGCTGCAGAGTGGATGAATCGCCGTTACGGCAGCCATTTCGGGATCGATCAGACGATCGTTACCTGCGGAGGGAAATTCGCCCTCTTCGCCGCCCTCGAAGTGCTCTTGAATCCAGGAGATGAGGTTCTCTTCGCGGCGCCTTACTGGCCCTCCTACCCTGACATCGTTCGGCTCGCTGGAGGCATCCCGAAGCCAATTGTGGCCGACGAAAAAACCGATTGGAAAATCACTCCAGAGGATATAAAGCGTCATGCTGGAAAAAAAACGGGGGTGTTTCTTTTCAACAACGGATGCAATCCGACCGGCGCCCTCTATTCAAAAGAGGAGGTCCTCGCCCTTCTCAAAGCGGCAGATCAGGCGGGGCTTTATGTGGTGGCGGACGAGGTCTATAGCGAAATGGTTTACGACGGGGCAAAATACGTTTCATGCGCCGCCTTTCCCGAATACGCCTCGCGCACGGTGATCATCGAAAGCTGTTCGAAGAATTTCGCGATGGCAGGATACAGGGTGGGTTTTGCGTTCGCAGGGCACGAGATCATCAAGAACATGATCGCTGTCCAAAGCCAGTCGACGACCGGGACCTCTCACATCAGCCAGCGGGCGGCGCTCGCCGCGCTTCGCCACTCAAAAGAGGCCGCGGCGCTTGTGCGGGATACGATGGACCGGAGGCGGAAACTCTTTTTCCGCACTTATAACGAGCTTTTCGGCACCTCGTATAAGCCCCCTGCTTCCACTCTCTACTTCTTCGTGAAAATCAAAGGGACTTGCGAAGAGATTCTCAAAAAGGCTCATGTCGCTTTAGTGCCGGGCAGCGCGTTCGGGGTCGATGGCTATGCCCGCTTTGCCTTTTCGGAGAGCGAAGAGGATATTGTGGACGGGTTGAAAGCGTTCAAAGCTTTTGAAGCGCGAGCGTAATCAACGGGCCTAAATCGATTTTATCTTTCTTTTCTTGCAAAGTGGCATGGACCGCTTTTTGGGCATCCATGGGATTGTAGCCGAGATTGAGGAGCGCGCTGACAGCATCAGAGGCCAAATCGCCGCCTTTGACCCCTAAAGAAATTGGCAAATCTTTCCCTTTGCTTTTGATCTTGTCCCGCATTTCGATGACGAGCCGCTCTGCCGTCTTTTTCCCGATGCCCGGTATTTTGCTTAAGATCCGGATGTCTGCGGCTGCGACGGCCCTCTGGAAAGCCCCAAGCTCTATGTGGCCGATGATCGCCGCGGCCGTTTTGGGGCCGATTCCCGATAGGCTAATCAGCGTTTCGAAGAGATCGCGCTCCTCTTTGACGAAGAAAGCGTAGAGGGTATGGGCGTCCTCGCGGACGACGTGGGAGAGGAAGAGATGGACGGACGATTCTGGAGCGGGAAGCCGCGTGTAGGTGCTAAGGGGGATGGCGAGGCGATACGCGATTCCGGCTGCTTCGACAACCGCTTTCAGCGGCTCTTTTTCTAATAAAACGCCTCGGATCGCTTCGTACATACTTACCTGCTTCTTAAGTTATTTCCGCAACAAATGGCGAGCGCCAGCGCATCGGCGGCGTCTTCAGGCTCCGGAGGAGCGGGAAGCCGGAGGAGACTTTGGATCATCCGCTGCACCTGATACTTGCTCGCCTGGCCTGTGCCAACAACCGCTAACTTCGCTTTTTTAGGAGCATACTCGTAAACGGGAATTTTAGCTCGCGCTCCGGCAAGAAGGACCATCCCTTTGGCCATGCCGAGCTTGATGGCGCTCTGCGCGTTTTTCAGGACAAATTGGGATTCGACGGCGATCGCGGTCGGTTTGTGCTGCTCGATGAGGCTCTCCAGCGCATCGAAGAGGAGGCGTTAGCGCTCCTCGAGGCAGAGCTTCGGTGGAGGCCTAATGCAGCCGAAGTCGATGGGCTCCAACGGATAGCGGATGATCCCATATCCTGTGATTCTCGTTCCAGGATCGATGCCGAGGATGATGTGCTGCTTCATGGGTTCAAACTACTGGAAAAATCTGAAAATGACTAGTGAGAAATGGACCGTCCGCTATACTGGATCTCTTATGTCCCAAGAGATGCGGAATATTTTAGTTCGAATGCCCAACTGGATTGGGGATCTCGTCATGGGGACGCCGGTGTTGACCGACCTCCGCGCCGCTTTCCCAAAAGCATCCATTACCGCCATGTGCAGGACGCCGATCTCTGAGCTTTTGCAAAAAGACGCGGCGATCGATGAGCTCTTTTGCTTCACTCCCCCGACCAACAAATTCCTTAGGCGCGAAGAGCAGCGCAACATCATCGCGAAGATCGAAACGGGAAAATTCGAAACGGCCATCTTGCTCACGAATTCGTTTTCCTCAGCCTGGTGGTGTTGGCAGGGAAAAGTGGCAAGGCGGATCGGCTATTCGGCCCATTTGCGGCGGGTTTTTCTCACCGACGCAGTCTCTTGGCCAAAAGAAAAAATGCATCAGGTCGATCTCTATAAAAGGCTCCTTGCACCGCTTGGGGTGCCTCGGTCTGACACGGCGCCGCGGCTTTATGTCACAAAAGAGGAAGTCGATGCTTCCAAGCAGCTCCTTTACCAAAGGGGTTACGTGGCAGGGAAAAAGCTGATCGGGATCAATCCGGGCGCAGCTTACGGCTCGGCCAAATGCTGGCCGCCAGAGAGGTTTCGCGCGCTCGCGTTGGAGCTTTTGAAAGAAGGCTATGTCGTCTTTTTTGGCGACGCGTCGACGTTTACGCTTGTTCGCGAGATTTGCCAGGGGCTTCCTGAACAGGCAATCAATTTGGCCGGCATCACGTCGCTCCGAGAGCTCGCCTGCATCATCAAAGATTGCGATCTTCTCGTGACAAACGATAGCGGTCCGATGCATATCGCCGCGGCGTTCGATACCCCGCTGATCGCTCTATTCGGATCGACGGATGAAGAGGCGACCGGCCCCTATGGTAAACCGGACGCCGTGATCAATAAGCATGTGGAGTGCGCCCCATGTTTCAAAAGGACCTGCCCGATCGATTTCCGCTGCATGAAGAACATCACCGTGGAAGAGGTGGCAGAACTTGCGCGGGAACGATTGCGTGTTTAGGACGCTTGCCCGCCGCATTTTTCCTAACCCTCTTGATTGGATGCTCAAGAGAGCGGCAAAAAAAAGGGGGAGAAGAATCCTTCTTGGTTGGAACCGGGGTCTTGGCGATATCGCCCTCGGCTTGTACGCGATTGTCCACCGGATCCGCGAAAAAATCCCCCAAGCGGAAATCACCTTTTTGATCCGGGAGAATTTGCAAGACGGCTTCACGATGCTAGAGGGTGTCCGCTCCTTGGCGGCTCCCGACTGGCAGCGAGGCGGCAAGCCATCGATTCGAGACACTCTCAAAAAGATGGGCGTCGACCCGAAGAACTTCGATCTGATCATCGAACGGCCGAGCCCCACCGATTGGGTCGCATGGCAAAGAGGCGCCCTCGTCCCGAAACTGAAATGGGATCCTCTCCATGACGATCTTTGGAAATCGTTCGATTTGCCAGACGGCTTTACGTATATCTGCGTTCAGCCCGTCGCTGAAACCAACTACGGCCTTTGGCGCAATTGGCCCCTTGCAAGGTGGCAGGATCTCTTCGAGCGGCTCGAGAAGATAGGGCAGGTCAAGGTGCTTCTTTTCGGATTTGGCGCTGAGCCGAAGTTTCCTTTTAAGAACGTGATCGATCTGAGGGGGAAGACGACTCTTTTTCAACTCCTCTCGATCGTCAAAAACCGATGCAAAGCTGCGATTCTTCCCGATTCGGGGATTCTCTCGATGATCTACTATCTCGACACTGCCTTCCCCATCCAAATCGTTTCTCTCTGGGCCGATCCCGATCACGGCATCTTGAAGCAAGGCGTCCCGTCTCCCAACCCTGAGTTAAAGCATTTCCCCCTGATCGGGGAGAACCGAGATCTCTCGTCTCTCTCTATGCAAAAAGTGCTCGACTGCATTTTTCCGGCAAAGCCTCTTCAAACCTGTCCAAATGCCGGGAGCGTCCCTCTTACACCGATCCAAAATGTTGGAATCATCCTTCTTGCGGGCGGACAAGGGAGCCGTCTTGGCCAGGCGGGACCTAAGGGGATGTTTCAAATCCATAAGAAAAGTTTATTCCAGTGGTCTCTGGAGAAAGTGCCGGCTCATTTTCCCGTGGCTGTGATGACCTCGCCATTAAACCATGAAGAGACGGTCGGTTTTTTTGAAAAGCATAGGTCCTTTGGCCGGGAGGTTCGCTTTTTTCAGCAGGAAATGCTTCCTATGCTCGATGCGAAGAAGGGGGCCTTAAAAATGATGGCCCCGAGCGGCAACGGAAGCATTTTCAAATCGTTTGCCGCATCGGGAACTTTAGCTCTCTTTGAAGAGCGAGGCATCGATCTTGTCTCGATCGTCCCTATAGAAAATCTCTTAGCTGATCCGGCCGATCCCGCTTTCCTTTCCTACATGAGGGAAAAAGATGCTGACGCCGGAATCAAGTGCATCGAGAGAAAGGCTGGCGATGCCATGGGCGCCGTCGTAGAAAGGGAAGGGCGTCTTGAAATTGTCGAATATACCGAGGCCGATCCGTCTCTACACTACCCTTATTCCTACACCGGCATGATGGCGATGAAACTGACTTTAATGAAGAAGATGGCGAAAGTCGAGCTTCCGCTCCATTGGGTCTGGAAGAGGGCGGGCGATCGATTCGGGTGGAAAGGAGAGCGCTTCATCTTCGATGCTCTTCCCTTTGCCGATCAAGCTGTATCTCTCTCTTATTCCCGAGCGCAAATCTACGCGCCACTGAAGAGTAAGGAAAACCTAGAAGAGATTCTGCAGGTTTTGAACTAGTCCCTTGCTCTCGCGGCGCTCCTAATCGCCCCAGTTGAAGCGATAGATGTTGAGAATTGGCAAAGCATACAGTGATGCGAGCCCAGGGGGGGTGGTCAGCATCAAATTTGGGTGGACTGATACGTGGAGGCAGGTAAGTTTTGGCAATTGTGCCAGAGGTGGGAGCCCGGCGTCGGTGATCCCAGGGCACCTTCGCAGTTTGAGCTCGTTGAGATTTTGCAAATGTAGAAGATGGAGAATCCCTGCGTTGCTGATATGCCCGCAGCCACTTATGCTTAGCCTTTTGAGTTTTGCCAACGGTATGAGCGATGCAAGCCCCAGGTCGGTGATTCGATCGTTCTGTGATAGGTTGAGCCCTTTGAGTGTTTTGGCCAAACCCGCTAGAGCCGCAACCCCTGCATCATCGATCAGCGTACAATCCGTCAAGTTGAGGTCAGTGAGATTGGGTAAACCTGCCAGGTACGCGAGCCCGATGTGGGTGATTCGATCATTCCCGGATAGGTTGAGGTTTTTGAGTTTTGTCAAATGTGCCAAGTGAGCCAGCCCGACATCCGTGATCAAAGACCCCCCCACACCGGTCGTGAGGTTGAGAGTGTGGAGATGTTTCAATCTTGCAATAATCGCAAGCGAGCTATCGCCGAGAACGAAAAATCCTTGCGTTGCATCAATTTCAACAATATTAGGAAAGTTTTCAACAATATAGTTTAGCTCTACATCACTATTACTATTATGCGACAAATCAAGTTTGAATGGTTTTGTGTGGGTAAAACGAGGATTGAGCTTTCTTAGCTCTCTTATCTCTTGCAGGGTCACCGTATCTTTACCTTCGGCTTCAAAGCGAAGGACCGCGGCTTCAAAAGGATCCGGATCCGTTAACTGTCGAATAGTCTTGTTTGTCGCACGTAAATACGCCATGTCTTTAGGATTTAATGATCTCTCGATACGCGTCAGTATTTCGGGGGGCATTGCCTCAAGTGTGGGAGGGATGTGGCGGTAACGAGCAGGTGTAAATCTAAGAGGAGAAGAGAGGGAAGGAACAGGAGCAGGAGGACGGAGCGACTTTAAACAGCTGTTTACGAAATCGGGCATCCATGCGAGAGCTTGGCCGACCATTGCGAGTCCTAGGAGTGATACGGGATCTGTAACCCGTAGAGTTTTGGCGGCAAATCCCGTTATCCCTATTCCTACCCCAATTTTTACAGCCGTGGTCATAATTTCCTCTTCATTTTAAAAAAATTATAAAGATTTTAACAAAAGTAGTGATATTAGTAAATGCCTTTTTGGAGTCTCGAGTCCTATGTTTTTATTAGCCGCTCAGTGGATGATCGTGAGGTTGGGTCTTGCCAGGACTGCGAGTCCAACATCTGTGATGTGAGGGCATCCGCTCATCCTGAGTTCGATGAGATTTGTTAAATCTACAAGATGCGGAAGTCCTGCGTCGGTGATCTGGTTAGATCTTGACAGGTCGAGACGGTTCAGTTTTGTCAAAGTGGCCAAAGACGCAAGACCGTCGTCGGTGATTCGACTGCTCCCTGAGAACTTGAGGCTGGCGAGGTTTGCTAAATTTGCTATGGATACGAGCCCCGCATCGCCAATCTGATAACACCCTGTCAGCTCGAGGCTAGCGAGGTTTGTCAAATTTCCCAAAAACGATAGACCGGTATCGGTAATGCGAGTACACCATGACAGGTCGAGGCTTTTGAGATTTTCTAAATTTTTCACGCTCAGAAATGTGATGTCGTTGATCTGACGGCACATTCCCAGGTTGAGGTGAGTAAGATTTTCCAAATTTGCCAAAGAGGCTAACCCGGCGCTGCCGAACCGCTGGCACATTCTCAGGTCGAGATTCTCGAGCTTTGGCAACCTTGCTAAAGATGCAAGCCCGACGTCGGTGATAAGACTGCACCAGGCTAAGTTGAGGCAGGATAGATTTGATAAAGGCGCCAAAGATGCGAAAGAGGCGTCGTCGATCTGAGAGCACCCTGCCAAATCGAGGCTTTTGAGATGGATCAAATTCGCTATGCTCGCAAGAGAGGCTCCGGTGATCTGATAGCACCCAGACAGGATCAGGCTGGTGAGACTGGTCAAACGGGCCAAAGAGGCAATCTCGCCGTCGCCGATCTGACGACACCGCGTCAAATCGAGGTGGGTGAGATGGGTCAAATGGATCAAAGACGCAAGACCCGCATGGGTGATCCTAGGGCAATTCGCCAGGATGAGACTGGTGAGATTTGTCAATGTTGCCAAAGACAAAAGCCCTGCATCGGTAATATTGCATCCTGTTAGGTTGAGGCTGGTGAGATGGGTCAATTTTGCTAATGTCGCAAAATCGCTGGCCCCGATCCGACGGCACCAGGTCAGGTCGAGACTCTTGAGATTTGTCAAAGGGATCAAAGACGCAAGGCCCGCCTCGGTGATCCGCGAACATCCTTTGAGGTTGAGGCTCCTCAGATTTACCAAATTTGCCAGGATTGCAAGCCCGGCGTTGGTGAGAGCAGTGCGGTTGTCTGCATTGATTTCGGTAATGTTAGGAAAGTGTTTGACAATGCTTTGTAGCTCCGCATCAGTAAAGTCGTTCGATGATAATTGCAGTTTAAATTCTTTTGCGGGACGTGAAAAATTCGGATTATACTCTTTTAACTCTCTGATTTCCTGCAGGGTCACTGAATCTTTGGATTCAAAGCGAAGAACGGCGGCGCCAAAAGGATCTGATGCATCATATCGGGCCCAATCGACCGCGTGGAGGGCAGCGCTGTCTTTGGGACCTAATGATCCATCGATGTAGGTCAATAGTTCGTTGGGCAAAGAAGAAATGTAGTTCGGAGGCGGCGGTGGAGGAAGGAGGGGCGGAGGTGGAGGAAGAAAAGGCCGAAGAAGCGGCGTAAGCGCCGGCAGTTTTTGCGGAACCCGCAGGGGCAGAAGAGGCTGAGGATTGGAGCGCAGCGACCGCAAGCAGAGCTTCACGAAATCGGGCATCCATGCAAGCGCTTGGCCTCCTAAAGCGAGTCCTATGAGCGATACGGGATCAGAAATTTTTAAGCTTCTGGCGGCAAGTCCGGCTATACCTATACCGACTCCAATTTTTGCGGCTGCTGGATACACCATAAATACGAGCCTATTTTTAAAAACTTAATATTATCTTTACTAATCTTTTTATAAATTGCAAGAGACGAGTCCAGATTTAGTGGAAGGAGGTCATAGAAAAACAGGAGAAGTGGTATCATATTCTCATGCAAAAAAAGATTGGATACTTGGGAGCGGGAACGTGGGGATTTGCCCTTTCGGCCCTGCTCGGCTTGAAAGGCCATGAGGTCACGGTGTGGACGCGGGATGCGGCATTGGCCGCCAAGCTGCAAACGGATCGCGCCCATCCCAAGCTTGCCGGAGTTCTTGCTCCGGGGACCGTGCGCTTTACGAGCCAGATTCAGGAGGCGCTTTCGGGCGCCGAGGTCCTTGTCGAGAGCGTCACTTGCTCGGGGATCCGCCCGGTGTTCGACCGGCTGCCGACGGTCGAGGTTCCGGTCATCCTGACCTCGAAAGGGATCGAGCAGGGCTCAGGATTGCTTCTTCCGGAAGTCGTATCGCAATTCGTCCCGAAGGGGCTCATCGGGATCCTGAGCGGGCCGAGCCTTGCCGACGAGGTCGTCCAGAACCTCCCCACTTCGGTCGTTTGCTCCGCTTACGTTCCGTCTGTCATGAAACTCATCCATG
>CAYTXY010000056.1:0-9253 GCA_964441355.1 uncultured bacterium | reverse complement strand
ATTCATTAAAGCATGGGAAGACGAGCTCCCGCAACCGCTTTTTCAGGAATTCGCCGTTTTTGCGGCTCTTCGCCTGCAAGATTTCGCAGCTGCTCACCGATCCGATCGCATTGATCTCAATCCTCGCCACCACCTGTCCGAATTCCGGAAGATCCAGATTGCTTTGCAAAATCGACGATACGATTTCTCCATATCCAGGTCGAACCTCGGCAGACGGCCCACCTGACTGTATTTCAATGGAGGTAGGCAAGCGGGGCGCAAAATGGGATGGCTCCTGAGCCTTTGGAGGCGCGCCAATGGCATCTAAACTACCCACGATTTGCTGCAAAAGATTTTGTTCGATAGAGGGTGCTTGACGGCTTTCCTTAGGTTCTTTGCTGATCTTTTTGGGGGTAGTTTTTGGCGCAGGAGCTTTCTTCACCTCTTTTGCCTTGGAAGGAGCGGCTTTTTTGTTTGCGACTACGACTGCCGGACTGGAGGCGACGGTAGTGCGGACTTGAATCGGCCGTCTTACGGGAGGGCGAGCCGTTGCCAAATGGTTGATGAGGAGCATCAGGATGAGAGAAAGGTGCAGGGCGAGAGAGACAACCCCGATTTGCCCGAAACGGGAAAGGCTCTGAAACCAGATCCAAATCGATTTCATGGCGGTCTAAGAACAATGTCCATTTGCTCGAAGCCGCAAGCCTCCAAAACATTTTTTACTTGGACATAGGTTTCGAAATGAGAGCGGGCGTCAGGGATCACCTGGGGCGTCTCTGCCCCCCGCCGTTTTTTTTCGAGCAAAAGATGTTTTTCGAGAGTTTCAAGATTCATCTGCTGGCCTTGGAACCAGATCGAGTTATCCATCCGGATCGAAATTGCAAATGGGCTGTTTTGGACCGCCGGGGATTCTTTTTTGCTAGATGGGCCGCTTGGGGCTAAAGCAACCGAATCGATATCTAAAATGGGGGCGATCAACATGAAGCTGATTAAAACGACGAAAACGACGTCGATCAGCGGAGTGAGATTGACGAGCGGTTCATCGGGAAGTTCTTCATCAAGGAGTTGGAGGCGCCGACTTCGCATTCTCCGGCCTCCTATAGTGGATTTGGATCGAGGTCAAAAGAAGGTGGGAAAAATCCTCCAGATCACGCCGGTATTCACGACTTGCGTTCTTCAGATAATTGTAGCCGACCAAAGCTGGGATTGCGACAATCAGTCCGATGACGGTTGTGGCAAGAGCGAGCGAGAGCCCTGACAGCATCGAAGCGTTGCTTGCCGCGGAGCTTCCTTTCTGATGTAGCTCTGAAAAAGTGACTAAAATGCCCCATACCGTTCCAAGCAATCCCAAGAACGGGCCGAGCGTGACCACCGTCGACAGAATGAACATATTCTTATCTAATTTTTTTGCTTGCGAGGCTGCCGCCGCATAGACTTGCGATTCGATGAGTCCAAGATCGGCCTCAGATAAACTTGGCTCTTGCGAGGGAATGTAAAAATGGTTCCTGCTGATCATTTGGAGGACGTGCTGTTTCATCGTCTTGTAGACTTCGAAAAAGGGGTGCGGCACCTCGAGCATTCTCCCTTTCAAGGGCCGCACGAACTGCAAACCCAGCGGATCCTTGTCGGAAAACTGCGCCATGAACTCCTGAGAAAGGCGCCTCATCTGAAAGGAGATCCAAATCTTATGGATGAGCACCCACCAAGAAATCGCGGAGAGCAAAAAGAGAGAACAAAATACACCTTTGCCGAACCAGTCGGATTGCGCATATGCCGAAACGAACTGATTGCCAGCGGCTATTATCATCGATTTGCTTCGAATCCCTCTCTAGGGATATTCTAAAATAGCCTAAAAGTCAAGGATGTGCGCCGCTTATGGACTTCATCGATTCCCATGCCCATCTCACCTCTGCCGACGTGATTCCCCATCTTGACGCAATCCTCCATCGAGCAAAAGTTGCCCGCATCTCCCACATTCTGAACATCTGCACCGACCCCGAGACGCTCCGCCAGGGCCTGCTCCTCTCCGCCCGCCACCCCCGCATCCAAAACGCAGGGGCCACCACTCCTCATGATGTGGCCTCCGAGGGCATCTCCGCCTTCCCTGTATTCGAAGAGGCCGCCCGCAAGGGCAAGCTATGCGCTATCGGAGAGACGGGCCTGGACTACCACTACGAGCATTCGCCCAAAGACCTCCAAAAAGAATTCCTTAGCCGCTACCTCCGACTTGCAACGGAAAGATCTCTGCCTGTCATTTTCCACTGCCGCGAGGCCTTTTCCGATCTTTTCGCTATCGCCGATGCCGAATATAAAGGCGCGGCCGTCCTTCATTGCTTTACAGGGACCGTCGATGAGGCTAAAGAAGTATTGGAAAGAGGATGGTATTTGTCCTTGAGCGGGATCGTGACATTCAAAAAAAGCGGGCGTTTACGTGACGTTGCCAAAATGGTTCCGTTATCGCAACTTCTGATAGAAACGGACACCCCATATCTTGCGCCACAGTCTCATCGCGGCCATCCCAATGAGCCGTCCTTCCTTCCGGAAACGGCGGAGTGCATCGCGAATGTCAAGGGAATCCCCATTGAAGAGGTCGCTCGCGCCACATCTGAAAATGCAGGCAGGATTTTTAGGTTAAATCGTTCTTAGGGGCATGATAATACTTAGCTTGGAATGCAAGGATCGTGTTGTTCGAAAGTTTCGGTCTTTTTCTAGCATTTTCAATTTTTTCCAATGTGTCAGCAGTAGTATTTACAACGGTAGGGAGTGGATCTAATTCTATCTTATAATTCTTTCGAATATGCTTTTGATAATTCCTCAGCCCACTGAGCTTATTCCAAATGGTGGACTTCCACCTATGCCCTTTAATCCATGCGCAAGCCTCTACGATCGACTTACCCTCGTATTTCATCAAATAGGCAGCGACTGCGGTGGCTGAACGGCCAACGCCTCCACGGCAGTGAACATAAACGTTCCCGTCCTGGAGCCCTTGATGGATCGCGTCAGCAAGCTTATCTAAGTCTTCAGATTTCATGATCTTATGGTCGCGTGCCGAGAAGCTCCTGCAAAGAATGCCTAATTCGACATAATCTTCTTTCGTCATTGGGATCGAGAGGCCTTGCGGAGAGAGTTCCCAATCTTCCATTATGGCAATCACCGTTCCATTTTTTCCGACCACTTTTTGCATCGTCTTATAATCTTTCAATGCATTCGGGATGGCCCCTAAGTAAAGACGATGATCGCTGTCTACAGGGATTTCATCGTAATTTTTCGATTTGATTAATTTTCTAATAGCGCTTAGCTCAAATTCCACCGTTCCTGACCGTGGGAATTGAGCGAGAAAGCCCATAAGGGCAAAACCTGCAATGGCTCCGGCAGATAAAATCAATTTCGCGGCTAAAAGCGAGACTCCGGCGACTGTGGCGATCCAGCCAACTGGATTCGAGAATAAAACGAAAAGAAGGCCAATCGCAAGGCCCATCAATGCCATATTCAGCAGTGTTCGAAAAATTCTAGATTTAAAGAGGCCTTCGGTAACATTACAAATATTCCGGAAAATGGGCCTGCTCTTCACCGCTTCCTGAATTTTGTCATTTGCCGGCTTTGGATCGCTGCCGTAAGGGACACTGCTATTCGGGTCTGGAATAAGTAGAGGATACCCTGATTTTATCACGCTAGACATTCTTTTTTCCTTTTTTTTATATAATTATAACAAATGAATAAGATGTTTAAAACAATCAACAATCCGTTTATTATTTGTAATAAAATTATTTAGTTTATGGTTGTTGCCTAATTGTGTCCAGCGAAGCCGCTTACACCTTCTATATAGGGGCGGGCGAGAAAAACGGGATAAGCCGATTCACATCTTGGACAGCCCACGCGTCGGGTCATGCACAAAGGTGAGGCTAAATAGGGAAATGGCGCAGCCGGCCATGAGATAGAGGCTGGGCCAGAGGGGGGAGTGGAGCCGGTCGATGACCAGCACCATGATGAAGGGGCCGACGCCGCCGAAAATTGCGATCGCGAAATTGATTGCCGTCGCGGCGCCGCTATAGCGCACTTCGATCGGGAACAAGGAGCAGACGAGAGCGGGAAGGACGCTGAAATAAGAGGCGATGAGAAGGGCTAACGCCCCTTGCAAGAAAAAAAGGAGCCAGTAGATCTTCCATCCCAAGAGGAAGTAAATGGGAGCTGCGAATAGGAATAGGATCCAGAGAGCCCATTTCGCCCAGCGGCGGATGCCGATAAAGTCGGACAGTTTGCCGGAGATCAGCGTTCCAACGAGAAAGAGCGAAACGGTGAAAAATTGCAAAAAGGCAGCGTGAATAGAGGAAAGATGAAGGATCGTAGTGTAGTAGAAAGAAGAATAGATCAGGACCAAGTTGAACCCCACCGTATCCATGATCATGAGTCCGATGCCGATGAAAATCGCTTTCTTGTATTTGTGGAACGTATCGAACAGGGGTTCCTTGAGCAAGCAGCCGTAATGTTTCGCCTCCTGAAAATAAGGAGTTTCCCGCAAAAGACGGCGGAGAAGTAAAACGATGACGCCGAGTAGCCCGCTGAGGAAAAATGGCACCCTCCACCCGCCTGCGCGCAAGGCTTCCGGGGTCATTTCCGACTGGAGCAAATTGACTTCGATCGTCGCGAAGAAGATCCCGATGAAAATCCCTAAATAGGCAAAGCTTCCGATGTAACCGAGCGTTTCTTTTTTCGCCGATTCGACGAGAAAGACCACAGCGCCGGGAAATTCGCCGCCCAAACTAATGCCTTGGAGAAGGAATATGAAAACGAAGAGGAAGGCTGCCAGGAGGCCGATCTCTGCGTAAGAGGGCAAAGCGGCCGCTAAAAAAAGAGGGATGATCATGAAGCAAATCGTCCGGACGAGCGCGAATTTCCTTCCCTTCTTATCGCCCATCGACCCGAAGATGAATCCTCCGATGGGCCGTGCGATCGCGACGATGGCCAAAAGGGCTGGGGAGAGATAGGCTGATTGGCTGGAGCTTGCTGGGAAAAAAAGACTGGCAAAAAAGGGTGCCATCATCCCGAACAAGATGAAGTCGAACCACTCCAGCGAATTGCCTAAGATCGTCGCCAGGATGATGAACTGCTGTTTGGAAGTGATCCGGTGCGAGAGGTTCATACGTTTTTCACGCTACCGGAGCCGATAGGTTAAAATCAACCTCTCATGATATCCAAGATGCGCAGCCAAAAAACTATTTTTTTTATTTATCTGGTGCTAGGATTTTGCGATTCGATTTTTAGCCAAAATATGGAAAGGAGTCAAAATGTTTGGAGTCAATGGTTTTGAATTTCACCCTCAAGGGCTTATGGAGCAGCTTGAAAGGAGTTTAAAGAGGGATAAATCGCTTCCCAATCAGGATGCTGAGCGGATCGTAACATTGGACGAGGATTTAGATAGAATGATTCCGTTGCAAGAAGTGAAGCGGCGCGACCCTAAGCCCGATGATCCTAAATACAAAGCCTAATGGATGTTGGTGCTTCTCGGGGATGACTGCGGCTGTAATATCTAACCCCTATTGCACCGCCAGCCATCTTGCCAAAGATGAGGTTTATTATCGGTTACCCGGGCTCTGATTTGTCACCAAAATGGGTCATACAAGTCCGGGATATTTTCCCACCAAACTTTCTTCACTTCTATGTTATAGAAAGAATACGCAGTTACATTAGGATGTGGCGGGTAGTTCACCCATTCCAATCCGAGAGTTAGGAATTTATCTTGAAGATCTAAATGAAGAATTCCTGCGCTATCATACAGCATTCGTAGAACACCGGTAAATTTTTTATCATTATCGGTGATTGTGCCTACTCCTTCCAAATGCAATTTCCCTTTGAAAGTAGAGTGTTCCGACAGTCCTATATTATCTTTGTTTTCTTCTGGAGAAATTTCGGCGCTTTCCATCGAAATGATGATGGTAGAATCGTTGTATTTTATATCGATTATAGAACCGTCATGGAAATATGGAAAATATTCAGCAATTTTCATTCTTGCCACCAAGCTTTCTCAAGGGCATACAAGTGGGACTCATCACTATGTCTCGCCACTGGGTTGTGCTCATTATCTAAATATTCGTCATGCTTACCTGTTTTATTTGGATTTAGTCGATGCCAATGATCATGTCCATCATGCCCTGGTTTTCCTGGCTCTTTTCTTGATCATGCCTTAACTTCTCTCCAGTTTCTTTATTTTCAAAAGTTCTGTGTCCATTTTTTCCTGCGTCAGAGTGGGTAGTTTCTTCCCAGTCAGGTTTCTGTTTCATATCATCCGGATTTGCTGGCAAACTTGGGTCGATGCTCCCTTTTTTATATAGGGCTCCCTTTAAGTCTCGTAAATCGGGACTTTTCCAAGTTGGGATAGAAATATGTTTGGCATTTGCCGCCGTCTTGGCCAATCCGAGTCCAATTAAGGACACCCCTGTTCCTGCGGCAAGCCCGACCCCAATCGTTAATGCGCCGCATGATGCAACTTCAACAACACCACTCGTTACGATCAGCGCGCCCCCGGCGATAATTTCAGCTATGCCAAGGAGATACCCTCCAAGACCAGGGCTTTTATTCTCCTACTCGTGTTTCTTCGATTTGCCCGAAGAGATTTTTGATTTATCTAACAATGCTTCAAGGGCTTTAATCGCAGCAGAGTTTGTTTTTTCATCTGCAATCCAATCATTTTTTCCCTTTCTCGCAGCCTGCTCTTTTTTGAAAAGTTCGTCCCCGATCACCTTTCTTAAATAATGCCCATGATCTTTCTCATGTGGCATAGGAAAAAACTTTCTATCCGTTAGTGCAATAGAAGCTTTTGTGAAATACCCGCTTCGAGATATAGGTCGTAAATTTTTTCTGCATCGTGGACGCCTTTCTTCTTCATCTTGTCGAAAAAGTATTTAGTTAGGTCTGCTGAAATGCCGTCTACATTGCTACGCGACTCAAAAGGCAACAAGGAACTCCAATTTTGATCGATCATGCCATATGCGTCGCATGTGTCAAAACCTACTTCATCTATCATATTCTAATAGTCCTGGTCCGCCCAAAAGTCGGTGGACTTCATTGGCTGCATCAATGATCTGTTCAGCAAGGCTGAACAGATTTCGGCAGGAAATGATAGAAAAATTATCTTTTGAAAGGAAGCTTTTTCCTCTTGCTATATTGACGCGTAAGAATTAAAAAAAATCTTACGGTGGTTGTATGAGCGTCCCGATTACTTCTCTTTCCAGCACGTTCATTTGGCGGAGGGTCCATTCGCTCATGGGCTTATGGCTTGTGCTCTATTTAATCATCCATCTCATCACGAACTCGCAGGCGGCGCTCTGGTTCGGCGACGATGGGAGCGGCTTTGTCAAAATGGTCAATATGCTGGAAACGCTCCCCTATCTTCAGGTCGTGGAGACGGTGCTGATCGGCATTCCTCTGCTGATTCATGGAGTATGGGGTGTGAAGCGCGCCTTGACGGCTCGGACAAATTCTGGGGGAGGCGACGGGAGCTGGCCGGGTTTGAAGTATGAGAGGAACAGGGCCTATACGTGGCAGCGGCTCTCCTCGTGGATTTTGCTCGTGGGCCTGATCGGGCATGTGGCGCAGATGCGGTTTCTTGACGCTCCTAAGAAGGCCATGGGCCCCGAGGGAGAGCGGTATTTCGTGAAATTGGACTTCGATCAGGGGCTCTATACTTTGGCGGCAAGGCTCCATGTAAGTCTATTCAGCGCGGAGGATGTGGAGGGGGCGCGCAAGGAAGCAAAGAGGATGGGCGATATGCCGAAACCGCGTCTTGGGGATGGGGCGTACAACCCGGATGAGGACTCGGCCCGCGTGATGGTGCAGAGGGCGGTGGGGGAAAAGAGGTGGCTGGAGAGATTAGGGTCTTATGAGCTGAAGAGCAACCAGGTGGTCGCTGTAGCAGCGATGCCGGGAACGGCATTCTTGCTGATGGTGCGGGACACCTTCAAAAGCCCTGTGATGGCGGTCCTCTACACGATCTTTTTGCTCGCGGCGGCGTTCCACGCGTTCAATGGGTTCTGGACCTTCTTGATCACGTGGGGAATGATTTTGTCCTATAGGTCTCAGAAGGCGATGCTGCCGGTGAGCGTGCTGGGGATGCTGGTTTTGAGCTTCCTTGGGCTTGCCGCGATCTGGTGCAGCTATTGGGTCAACCTGCGGTATTGAAGATGGGGAAGCAAAAAGAGGTGATCGTCGTCGGGGGCGGGCTCGCGGGTCTTGCGGCGGCGATGAAGCTTGCGGAGCAGGGTTGCCACATCAAGCTGGTATCTCTCACGAAGGCGCGTAGGTCCCATTCCGTGTGCGCCCAGGGAGGGATCAACATCGCGATCAATTTGAAGGGCGAGGGGGACTCTCCCATCATCCACGCCTACGACACGATCAAGGGGGGAGATTTTTTGGCCAACCAGCCTCCGATTTTGGAAATGTGTATGGCGGGTCCTGGGATCTTACGGATCTTCGATCGGATGGGATGCCCCTTCAACAGAACCTTGGAGGGCCATGTCGATTTCAGGCGCTTCGGCGGGACGCTCTACAACCGGACCGCCTTTTGCGGGGCCTCCACCGGCCAGCAGCTTCTCTATGCCCTCGATGAACAGGTGCGGCGGCACGAGGCGAAGGGCAAGGTCGAAAAATACGAAAATCACGAGTTTCTCCGGCTCATCATGGATGAGGACGGGCGGGCAAGGGGCATTGTGCTGCACGATCTTTTCGATCTGAAGGTATCGGTCTTAAAGGCGGACGCAGTCGTGATGGCCACAGGAGGGCTGGGAGTCTTGTACAAGAAGTCGACGATGTCGACATTTTGCACCGGCGCGGCCAACGGCCGCTTGTATATGCAGGGAATGAAATACGCCAATGGCGAGTTCATCCAGATCCACCCCACCTGCATCCCAGGACTGGACAAGATGCGGCTCATGAGCGAGTCGATCCGGGGCGAGGGAGGGCGGATTTGGGTCTGGGGCGACTCGTCGAAGCAGATGGAATTTCCCGACAAGACGAAGCGGCCTTGTGGAAAGACGGGAGAGCCTTGGTATTTTTTAGAGGAGATGTATCCAGCGTTCGGAAACCTGGTGCCGCGGGATATCGGATCCAGGGAAGTGACGCGGGTCTGCGAGGCGGGGCTCGGCATCGAGGGAAAAATGCAGGTGTTCTTGGATGTGACGCATCTTCCCAAGGAAAAGCAGCATCGGCTCGAGTCGGTCTTGGAGATCTACCAGAAATTTACAGGCGATGATCCGAGAAAAAAGCCGATGAAGATTTTCCC
>CAYTXY010000055.1:0-9349 GCA_964441355.1 uncultured bacterium | reverse complement strand
GAATGTGAAGGTGGCCGTTCATGACGAGCCCTTCGAAATAGGTCAAAAAGAAGGTAATGAGAAGGTTGCGGATATGCATCCCGTCTACGTCGGCGTCGGTGGCGAGGATGACCTTGTTGTAGCGAAGATTGGACAGATCCTCCTCGATGTTGAGGGCCGACATGAGGTTGTACATCTCCTCGTTTTTATAGAGCTGGTCGAGCTTCATCCCATAGACGTTCAGCGGCTTGCCGCGGAGCGTGAAGACCGCCTGGGTTAAGGGATCGCGGGTCATGACGATTGATCCGGAAGCCGACTCCCCTTCCGTGAGAAAAATCACCGAGTTCTCCCCTTCTTTCGAACCGTCGCCGAAATGGAATTTCGAATCGCGCAGTTTGGGGATCTTGAACGAGATCTTTTTTTGCTTTTCTTTAGCCTCTTTCTTGACCGCCGCCAGCTCTTTCCTCAGCTTCTCATTGAAATGGATCCGCTCGACGATCTTCTTGCCGGTCTCCTGATTCTTATAGAGGAGGTTTTGGACAGCGTCCTTGATCTCTTGGACGATGGGGGCGCGGATCTCGCTGTTCGACAACTTGTTCTTCGTCTGCGATTCGAAGACGGGATCTTTCACCTTGATCAAGATGGTCCCCACAACCCCCTCCCGGACGTCGACGCCCTGGAAGTTGGCTTTGGCGTACTCGTTGATCCCCTTTAAGATTCCCTCTTTAAAGGCGGAAAGATGAGTCCCCCCGTCTTGGGTATATTGCCCATTGACGAACGAGAAATAGGTCTCTCCATAGCTCGAGGAGTGGAGGAAGGCGAACTCGATGTGCTTGCCCCTATAGTGGAGCGGTTCATAGAGGCGGTCCTCTTTGACCTCGCTGTTCAAGAGATCGAGGAGGCCATTTTCCGAACGGATCTCCTCATGATTGAAAATGAGGGTCAGCCCCGTATTGAGATAGGCGTAATGCCAAAGACGCTTGACGATCAGTTCCTTGCGGAACGAAAACTTCTTGAAAATCTCGGGGTCGGGAGTAAATTCGACCCACGTCCCGTTCTCTTCCTTGGTTTTCCCCTTTTTCTTTTCCTGGAGAACCCCTTTGAGGAAGCGGGCTTCGACAAATTCGCCGTCGCGGGTGCTTTTCACGATGAAACGGGAGGAGAGGGCGTTGACCGCCTTCGTTCCCACCCCATTCAACCCAACGGAGAACTGGAATACGTCGTCGTTATACTTGGCCCCCGTATTGATCTGGCTGACGCACTCGATGACCTTCCCTAAAGGAATGCCCCTACCATAGTCCCTTACGGTCACAGTAGAGGTCTTCTCATTGAGGCCGATCTCGATTTTCTTGCCGTGCCCCATGATGAACTCGTCGACGGAGTTGTCGATCACCTCTTTGATCATCACGTAGATCCCATCGTCCGGGTGGGAACCATCTCCCAAACGGCCGATGTACATCCCTGGACGGAGCCGGATATGGGCCAGCGCGTCCAGGGACAAGACGGTGCTCTCGTCGTATTTTTTCGCCATGTTTTTGGTCATACCATGTTTCTTCGACTTTGTAAAATAGGGCCAAAAAACCTAGGCAGACCGGCAAGACAGGCTAGAAGATATGGGGAAAGCGAGATTCTAGATCACTCTTACATCGGTAGCTTCCGGGCCTTTCCGTCCAGGGCCTTCAACGAACTCGACTTTTTGCCCTTCACGAAGAGACTTAGGGTCGCCATGGACGTTGTTAGCATGTACGAAGAGATCCTTGCCGCCGTTATCTGGCGTAATGAATCCGAAACCTTTTTGCGCATTGAAAAACTTAATTGTACCTGTAGACTTTGACAAAATTTCCCTCCTTAGGGTGTAGCTGAAAAAGTTCTAACCCCTATGATATGCCATGTGACACTATTTTCCCATACAAAAAAGTAAGGATAGGGATTTAGGCCTGATGAACGACAGCTCGGCGAGAGTCTCGGCCCTTCAAGGCCGAGCTAAGCGCCGGGGTCCCCAAGACGCATCGTCTTTGGGGTGGGGGGCTATTTGATGATGCGCGGCAAGGAACTTGCCGCCCCTTACCGGAGGAGAATCTCCCTCCTCTGAGGAGGGAGTTCTTCAAAGTCGATGTGGCCTTTGCGGACATCGACATGGGCGAGGCGCACTTCGAGATAGTCTCCAACGTCTAGGTCGCGGCCCCCCTTCATCAGCTTCCCCTCGACCGGAAATTCCATGAGGCGGACCCAAATGCCCCGGTCGGTCTTTCCCGTGACCATCGCCTTGAACTGCCGGCCGATCTCTTTGGCCAGGACCATCGCGGCGGCGCACTTGGCCAGCCTCCTTTCCACTTTTTCAGCATCGGCTTCCTTGGCCGTGCAGTGAGCTGCGATGGCGGAAAGCTCGCTCTTCGTGTAGGGAGGGGGCTCGCCATAAAGATGGCTTTTCAAAAGCCTTTGCATGATCACATCGGGGAAGCGCCGGTTGGGGGCCGTGGTGTGGGCGTATTCGAGTTCCGCCAGGTTAAAATGGCCAAGATCCTTGGCGCCGCTAGAACTGAGAATATACTCCCCGCGGCCGATCAGTTTGATGACCGCAAGGGAAAGCTCGGGAAACGAAACTGGGTTTTTTTCTTTTTGACGAAGAAGAAAGGCCCGAAGGGCTTTGGGATCTGGTTTGGAAGGGAGGTCATCGCCTAAATTTTTTGCTAAGCTGACGATCCGGTTCCAACGTTTTGGAACCTTGACGACCCGGCTTAGAGTAGGGAGGCGATGTTTATGGAGAAATTCGGTGACGCATACATTGGCCGCGACCATGTAGTTCTCGATCAGTTTATGGGCGCGGTTCACTGCTCTTTCTTGCAGTCCGACGGGGATCCCATTGACGACGACCGCCTCCAATTCACCAATCCCGAACTCGAGGGCCCCTTGGGAGTTTCGAAAGGCCTGGATCTTCTGGGCCAGTCGATCTTGCAAGGAGAGCTGCTTGATCAGCCCGGGGACGGTCGGGATGAGATGCCCCAAACATATCCCTTTTTCAACGCAACCCGCGACATTATGATAGGTCAGCTTGGCCCGGTTGCGCACCAGGGCGGGATGGATCTCCCTGAGCTCAAACCTCCCATCGTTTCCGATCTCCATCTCCACCACGATGGCGCACCTGTCGGTATTTTCGTTCAACGATGTAAGGTCGTTCGATAATTTGAGGGGCAGCATGGGAAAGACGATCGTCGGCGTATAGACCGATGTCGTATTATGGGCGGCCCTGGAGTCGATCGGCAGCCCTTTCTGCACGATCGCGTCGACGTCGGCGATCGCTACATAGATCCGACTATCCTCAGCATAGGTCAATTGATCGAGATCGCGGGAGTCGTCATTATCGATCGAGACCCAAAGAGCCTCCCGCATATCGCGGAAAACGGGGGCGGTCCGGGGCTTTGCGGGAGCTTTGATCGAAGCCAATTCCAAAGAGACCTCCTTTGGAAAGTCGGGGATAAAGCCCCGTTCGATCATGGCCTCTTTCGCAATTTCCGCAAGCGTTAGGATAGGAACCTCAAATAACCCTAGACATCTATCTTTTCCAGGAATATCATAGACCGATATTTTTTTGAGGTGATTATGCAAATACCAATGCTACAAATGACAACGCGGCCCTGCTGCAGCGGCCATACTTACGGGCCGCCTCTCAACGACCGGATGTTTTATATTCTTGAAAAAGTGAGCGCAGTCGCTCTTGGGTTTTTCGCCGCTAAAGTGAGCATGCACCTTTTCCTCGGCTACTTTATGATTGGTATGGCGATTGGCCTTTATCAATATTTTTATACCGATGTCTGCGATCGAATCGCCAAGACCCGAACCTCGTCCTGTTCGCAAGGGCTGCTCGAGCAACTGACCGGAGCCAAACTCCCGCCGATCGCCTCTCTCGCAGCCAATTTAGCCGTCACTTGGTACCATGTACAACACCACTCTGTGATCTTCGTTCCGATCGTCGGGGTATCGCTCGGCGCTTGGGCGGGACAAACGGCCGGAGACCTGTCCCGTCAGAAAGCTTGAGAGTCTGTTGCAGGTTTTTGTTCTGAGAAACGGGGGTCGGCCTCTCTAGAGATCCCCCAAGCAATGACGCTTCCCAACAAACCAACGAAGATGGGATCTAGTGTTGGAATTCCCCCGCTTCCGCTCGCCCAGTGAATGAGCATGACACTGCCCGCTCCTGCGCCGATTCCGCCGCCAATGCTTTTCCGGGCGATCCGATCGATGCCCGCTGCCCTGGCAATGCCTTCACCTCCAACCATTCCCGCGATCAGCGATCCTACGGCGGTTACTCCCAAACTCCAGTCCCTAGCGATCAGGGCTACCCCCATGTACAGCAATCCATGCACTGCTACCGTATTCGCTTTGGTTTCCGTATCTTCTTCTCCTAACCCTATTCCAAGTCCAAGGGTGAAGAGTCCCGGATCGATCCCTATCGCTCGCGCCCCAATCCATGCGGCGGTCCCAAGACTACCCGCACAGGCTGCATGAATCAGCGCATTAGACGTATTCGATCCTGAAGATTCGGCAGGAAGGGGCTCTGCGGCTTTGACGTCAGATTGAACTCTCATTATTTACTCCTTTAATTTGGACAAAATTTTATCAGAAACTGGAATTAAAAACAAACTATTTTAAACTAACAAATCATTTTTTGAAAAATCTTCAAGAGGCTGATCCTGAGATGTCCTTGTCTAATAGTCCGGCGCCGAGTAAAAGGCGGATTATGAAGCGGCTGCTCCATATCATAGCGAGCCCGAGGGAAGACGAATCGCGCACGTTGCAAGTGGCGGGAGCGTTTCTTGACGCCTTCGTGGAAAAGCATCCTGAATGGGTAGTCGATGAATTGGACCTATGCAAAGAAGACCTCCCTTCCATGACGGCAAAACAGGTGGGCGGCAAATATGTGCTTCTCAGCGGCAAAGACCTCTATGGGAGATTGAAGGAAAATTGGGCAGAGATCCTGCAGCATATCGAAAGATTCAAAATGGCCGATTTCTATCTGATCAGCTCCCCGATGTGGAACTTTTCAATCCCCTATATGCTCAAACAGTATATCGATCTCATCGTCCAGCCGAGATACCTTTTTCAATATGGGGAGAATGGGAAGGCGGAAGGACTTATCAAAGATAAAAAAATGGTCGTGGCCGCCGCGCGCGGGGGCCAGTATACGGGAGACACGAAAGGATTAGATTTTCAAGAGCCGTACCTTCGGGCCATTTTTGGCTTTGTAGGGATCACCGATATCGATTTCATCAAAGCCGAGCCGATGGATATGGATGCTGCGCTCCAAAAAGAAAAACTCCTCGAGGCCAAAACGGCCGCAAGCGAGCTTGCGAGGCGCATCGATGTCTAGGGATTTGCCGATCGGCAACACCTCAGTGTTAATCGCATACGACCCCAATTTTCTCTTGAAGGAGTTTTATTTCCCTTATGTCGGCGAAGAAAACCACGCAGGCGAACATTTCAGCATCGGGGTTTATGCCGATGATCGGATGGCCTGGATTCCGGATGGCTGGCAAATCCAGAGGGATTATCTCGGGGATACCCTCGTCACCGATGTCGCTTTGCTCAATGATGAGCTGGGGCTTAAAATCGTATCGAAAGACCTTGTCGATTTCGAGGAAAATATCTACCTCAAAAAACTGACTGTCGAAAACCTCCGAGACGAGCAAAGGGAGGTTCGCCTCTTCCTTTGCCAAGATTTCGAAATATCAGGCAATGACGTCGGAGATACGGCCGCATACAAACCTGAAAATAACAGCTTGCTCCACTACAAGGGCGAGAGATATTTTTTAGTGAACATCTGGGCCAACCACAAGTTCGGGATCGATTTTTTCGCCACGGGCAATCATGGGACTTGGAAAGATGCGGAAGATGGGGTTTTGAGCGGCAACCCGATCGCGCAAGGCTCCGTCGATTCGGCCCTAGCCATACCGCTTCTTCTGGAGCCGCGCGGGCAAGAGCTTTGCTATTATTGGATCTGCATCGGCAAAAATTGGGAAGAGGTCAAGGCGTTGAACCTCATCGTCAAAAAAAAATCGCCCGAAGAAATTTTCCGCAGGACCAGAGATTTTTGGAAACTATGGGTCGATAAGGAAGAGCTGAATTACGATCTCCTCCCTGAAAAAGTCGGTTGGGCGTACCGAAGGAGTTTGCTCATCACCCGCACCCAAATCAACGCCTCCGGCAGTATCATCGCGGCAACCGATTCAGATGCGATCCGGTTCAACCGCGATACCTACAGCTACATGTGGCCGCGCGATGGGGCGCTCGTCGCTTATGGCGCAACGCTCGCCGGTTACGATGTCGAGAAATTTTTCCGTTTTTGCGGCAAAATCCTCGAAAAGGATGGGTATTTCCTCCATAAATATTCCCCAACGGGCGCCCTGGGAAGCTCTTGGCATCCTTGGATCCAAGATCGCCGGGCCCAGCTTCCTATCCAAGAAGACGAGACGGCGCTTGTCATCTGGTCGCTATGGCACCACTATCTGCAGTTCAGGAACCTCGAGCTCATCCGCACCCTCTACGACCCTCTCATAAAAAAAGCAGCCGATTTCATGATGAATTACCGCGATCCCCGCACCAACCTACCGCTGCCAAGCTTCGATCTTTGGGAAGAGCGCCAGGGCGTTTTGACTTTCACCGTCTCCGCCGTTTACGGAGGGCTCATGGCCGCATCTCAATTCGCGGAGAAGTTCGGAGAGGCGGGCTTAGCCAAAGACTATGCGGAAGGAGCTGCTAAGATGCGCGCCGCAATGGACGAGTACCTATTTCTACCTCAGGAGAACCGGTTTGCCCGAATGGCGAAATTTGACCGCGACGGCTCCATCCAGCACGACACTTCCATCGACGCTAGCCTGTATGGGATCTTTGCTTTCGGGGCGTATCCGCCGGACGACCCAAAGGTCAAAAGCACGATGGAGCAAGTGTTTAGCGCCCTGGAAGTCAATGGGGGGATCTCGCGGTATGAAAACGATCCCTACTATAGGGTAGAGGGGCAATCGCAAAGCAACCCATGGTTCATCGCAACCCTATGGAAGGCGCAATACCTGATTGCTCTTGCCAAGACCGAAGAGGACCTCAAAGGGGCAAGCGATCTTTTGGAATGGGTCGCAGACCGGGCCATGCCCAGCGGAGTCATGGCGGAGCAGATGCACCCCCAAACCCTCGAGCCTCTTTCGGTGTCCCCTCTGACCTGGAGCCATGGGACGTACGTTGCTGCCGTGCAAGAATATCTCAACAAGCGCGTCGAGATCCGCCATTGCCCCCACTGCAAGGGTCCCAAACACTCCAAAACGAGGGTCTAAAAAGACCTACAATTCGGTTTTGAGCTTCTATTAATAAAAGAATTTAAAAATAAAACAAAATTTTTTCATATTATTTTGTTTATTTAATGCATCAAGTATAATGAAAGCTGAAAAAACGGGATAAAATAATGCCAGTACAAAGTATTACCAGACCGCAAACCCTAGACCGGCCTTTTCCTCAAGAAGCAAAAGCCCTTTCTCCCACTTCCAGGGTCTACCGCTCCGCGGAAAAAGGGTGGAGCTACGGGGGAAAATCGCTGACGGTGACTCGGCATGTCTTGAATGCGGGCCTGCGCGCCTCCCTTTGGGGAGGGACCGGGACGACGGGAAAAGTCCAAGGCGTCATCTCCCGCTCCAAACTATTCTCCGCGCTCGGCGTTGGTTTCAATCTGGCCACCTTCCCTACCCATATGGCAAAAATAGAGAAAAACTTCGAGAGGAGCGACATTGAGGGGCTCTCTCTTGCGCTGCTTACTTTTGCCATTCTGATTGGGGACACCCTCGATTCATTCTTGACCTCAGTCAACGGTGCGATCGAGACTCTCGCCCTAACGCCCAGCCAATGGATCGCGTCGATCGGCCTCCCCCTTGGATTTGCCGTCGTGAGTTTGGGATCCCTCTCACGCGCAGTTCGGCTCTATCATCTCCATCAAGCATCGAACGGCTTAAGTGGTGTTGAGTTTATGAAGACCTCCGGCTTGAGGCCGCAGGAAATCCATAGAGCGGCCACCCGATTTTTGAAATCCTTAAAGCTCGAGGACCCGAAAGCGCTGGCCGGAATTGAGAGACATACCTCAGACGGCGCGGCAAAGCTCTTGAAACAACTCTCCTCTTCTTTGGAGAAGATCGACCCGTCCGATGAAAAGTACATGGCAGAAGTTGTGGAGACCTTTCATCGCATCCAAAGACATCTCCGCGAGGAAATGGCGATCCAAATCGCTTACGCAGCCACGAACCTTCTGATCTTTACGTCGCTTTGCCTCATGGCCGCTTCGCTTGTAACCGCGCTCCCCTTCATCCTCTTGGGAACGGCGTGGACCGCAAGGATGCTCATCCAGGTCTATCAGGACCTGCAGCAAGACACTCTCACTCACGTATAGATCAGAAGAAGGACCGACATGGCGACCATGCCCAAATCCTCGGTCAAGGTGACAGTCGAAAGGGGCACGTTGAGGACAGTTCCCATGCAGGCGCATCTGACATTCAGCCCTTTCCTCAAAGCCAAGATCACCCCGACGGCCCCGGCGCCGAGAATGAGGATGGTCAAGATAGCAGTCGCAATCGGCAGAAAAAAAGCCAGATAGCTTAAGCCTAAAACAAGTTCGATCAAAGGGTAGGCAAGAGCGTAGATGCGGCTTTTTTTTGCGATGAGATCGTACATCTGGAACCCATCGGCAAACTGGATGAGATTGAAGAGTTTCAGAAGAGCGAATTGACAGAGAAAAAATCCCATAAAATAGGACATCCAGCTCATCCAGCCTTTCTGGGAGCCCCAAGCTAGGGCTCCAGACGCGACGGCCGCAACGAGGGTCAGACAAAGTAGAGGCCAATATTTTTTCATGAACATATGTTACCAAAATGAGGAAATATCTAGCTCAAGAATGTAGGGCTCCCCGAACTCCTTCTGATAGAGAAACGAGGTCAAGCTCCTCGCCTCTTCCATAAGAGCTTTTTCTTCGGGCCGAGATTTTTTTGCCGGAGTGTGATGCAGGTATTCCCCGAAAACGTTCAAACAGTCGCGCGTATACTCCGCCGTGTGGAGGATGTGCTCATGCCAGGCTTCGTCGATATCGCTCGCCGGCGCCAATACCTTTTCGGGGTGTCTTGTCAAAAGGATGAGGAAATTCTTATATCTCCTCACCGTCTCTTGGGCATCCTCCTCTCGCCATTCCTTGATCTCTCTCAACCTTTCCTCAAGGAACCTGAGATCCAATCCCTTTATTTTGGCTTCTTGGGACAGCACTTGGCCTCCTGCATCTCGCCGAGCGCGGCCTTGTGCAGCGCTTCCTCGGAAAGTTCTTTGAAATTCAGAGGGCGGTTGTGGAGGCGGA
>CAYTXY010000054.1:0-9453 GCA_964441355.1 uncultured bacterium | reverse complement strand
AACGGCAACGGTATTGGAAGAATATATGGACGGCGAACTGCAAGCAGAAGAGTTCGTGCTCGATGATTCCCTTCTGATCGATCTAGAAACTGAGATGCAAGAAGAATTCGAAGAGTAGGACCTGTTGGGTTAAAGGGCGCATGATAGGCGGAATCAATCCTTGGGCCACCATGTGGACGAGCCCCCGGTCTACGATCAGGAGTATCGTCAACGTCAACCCGAGTTACGGGGTTTTCTATCTCGCCTGGATTTACGCCCTCCAAGCCTACTTTTTCTTTGCAAGCTATTGGTCTTTCGGACTTTCCTTTTCTTTTTTCACAATTCTCTTAAGCGGGCTTTTTCTTTCTCCTTTGATGGGATGGATCTGGGTTTATTTCACCGGCTGGATCCTGCGCCTGACAGGGGGATGGCTGGGCGGGCAAGCCTCCATGTCCCACCTCCGGACTGCTGCCGCCTGGTCGAAACTCCCCGCCTCGATCTCCTTAGCTATGTGGCTCATCCTCATGATCGCAGGGAGAAATGCTGTGTTCATTCACGGCGTTTCAGGGCCCTCCACGCTCTTCATTCACTTCATCCTGTTCATTCTTTCCATCTGGTCTTTCGTCCTTTTGATTCTATCCGTCCAAGAGGTTCAAGGTTTCGCCATTGTCAGAAGCATCCTGAATGTCCTCCTCGCAGGAGTGCTTTCTTGGATTGTCTCTTTTCTCATTTTTCTCATCTCTCGATACATTTACATAACCGTTTAATTTTATTAGTTTTGTTTATTATTTCCCGTTATTTATTGCCTGTTAATTCTTTTTAACTTTAAGATTAGCTTGGGCGTCCAAGGGATCCGGCGCCTCTAGCCCCCTGACTGAGCTACAGTGCCATGAAGATCGCGGGGGTTGGAGGCGCCAGAAACCTTGTAACCTTTGGATGATGATTTTATGAACCCTTGGATTTCAATTTGGACCGAGCCTCGGAAGACGATCGCTAGAATCGTCGATGAAAATCCGAAGAGAGATTTATGGGTTCTGGCATGGATTTATGGGTTTTTGGCACTCATGAACGGCAGCCAATCGCTCGTTTTAGGGAATCAATTTCAGTTCGTCGGGATTATTGTTTTCTCGATCCTCATCGCTCCTCTCTGGGGGATGCTCGTCTTTGCGGTCTGGAGCTTTGTCGTTCATCTGATGGGCAAACTCTTGAAAGGGAAAGGGAGTTTCTCTTACGTGCGAGCGGCATTCGCTTGGTCGTGCGTTCCCCTGACAGTGAACATCGCTCTTTGGATCTTGCTTCTTGCGGTCTTTGGGAGAACTCTTTTTCAAACCGCGCAGCCGACCACGGGGCCGCTGGTTCTCCTTACTCTCGTCCTCATCGCAAAAGTGATCATCATGATCTGGTCCTTAGTGATTTACATCAACACTTTAGCGGAAGTGCAACGGTTTTCGATCGGACGCTCGATCCTCAATATCCTCCTTGCATGGATCGCTGTCGCTCTCGTGGTCGCAGTCTTTTGGGTGGTTTTGGCGTCTCTTTTAAATCAGCCGCTGAGCCCATCTCAGGCAGTATTTAACTTAACGCTTAGGATGCAAATATGAAGAAAGAATCGGTAAAAAAACTAGGCATCTGGCTACTCGCGATCGGCCTACTCGTCGTCCATATTCTTTTCCGATCTACTGTCCATGCGGCGCCAGTGGAACAATGGAAGCAATTCTTCAGTCAAGATGGGGCGTGCTCCATCTCTTTTCCCAGCGAGCCGACTCTCGTCCAGCAATCTTTGAGGGTCGCTGACGGACAAATGCTCAAGTACGACATTTATCTTGCCCCCTTTGAAGAGAAAGGGGTGTTCATGCTGCTTGTCGCCACTTATCCGCAAACTTTGCCCGGGGGCTATGAAGTGGCAGGATTGGAAGGTCTGTTGAAAGGGCTGGTGGGCCATAACGTCGAAAATAAGCTAGTGTTTGCCAATTTAGTAGACTATGCGGGGCGTCCGGCGATGAATTTCCTAGTGCAGAGCCTTTCTAATTATTTCAGGGGACAGGCGCTGATGTCGGGAAACAAACTTTTCCTCATCGCGATGGAAGGGCGCAAATCGGAGCTGGATGAAAAAGCCTTCACCCGCTTCCTCGAATCGTTCAAGCTCTCGAAGTGAGTTCTAAAACCCGTAGTCGACGGTCACTCCTGCGTAAGGGGCGCCGCCGACTTCGGTGTATTGAGCTTTTCGCCCGTGTTGATTTTTGATGTAGAAGGTCCCCCCGAAATTGTAGCCGGCGAAGAGCTGGATGTCCAACCAGAGAAACTGTTCGTATTCGACGTTGAATTCCGTGCCGACAGAAGAGTAGCAGAAGACCGAACGGGGTTGAGGCTCGTGGCTGCCCGTCCGGAAACGCTCCTTGAGGGGGCGTCCTTTCAGGGAGAAGGTCCAGTTCTTGTCGAACTTGTACCGGATCGAATAGGTGATGGGGAAGACCACCTCGAAGACCCAAGTTTTATTCGGCTCCCAGGTAAGCCCAAGGACTGGATAGACTGGGGCGGATTCCAATCCAACCGATCCAAGCACCCCGACGTGGAAGTGCCATTTCTTATGCAGCTTGTACTTGCCCCAGAGAAGGAGTGAAAAGTAGCCATAGAGGGATGGGTCGGAGAAATGCTCGAGGTCGAGATTGTAGGTGCCTTGGAGGATCCACCTCCAATCATCCAGGCCGTTGGTAAAGAACGTGAGGCCGAATTGCGCATAGTAGAAATGGGTCTCGTTGAACTTTTGGTTTTTGTTCCAATCCAGAGTAAAATTGTTGAACTCTACGCGGGGGATAAAATAATTATGCCGATTGATCGGGACGAGCAAGCTGAGGTAAGCGTTGTTTTTCCGAAAGTAAAGGTGCCCATTGTCGGTGTCATCAACGTCCGCTCGCCCGATCCTGAGGATATTGCCGCCGATATGGAGAGGATGGACATCCCAGTAGGAAAAAGAAACGTCTTCTTCTTCCTCCCCGAAAATAAGGAGCGGGAAAAAAAGGGCGCAAACGACAATCCTGCTTATTCTCTTCATCTGGGGGCCAGAATGAATCATAGAAATTGGGAATTAATATTTCAATTGTCATGAATTTAGAATCAACACTGCCCAACCATGCGGGCAAATTCCTGCTCGCGCTGCTTGGTCCCAAGCTTTGAGATGAAAGTCGCGGCGCGCCCCTCGACTTCTCGTTTCGCCACGGCGAAATGGTGCATGGCAGCGCGGGCGACTTGAACGAAATGGGTGACGCAAATCACTTGCCTTGTTTTTGCGAGCTCTTTCAATTTTTCACCCAATACCGCTGCCGCCTGGCCTCCGACGTTGCTGTCGATCTCATCGAAAATCAAACATCCGACGCCCTCTTTTTCGGCCAAAACCACCTTCATTGCAAAGAGCAGGCGTGAAAGCTCTCCTCCGCTTGAGGCTTTCTCCAAAGGAAGAGGGGAGAGGCCGGGATTGGCTGCAAAAAGGAAGCGGATCTCATCGGCGCCGTTTAGAGAGAGAGGTTTAGGGGAGATCTCCACCTCGAACTGAGCGTGAGGGAGACTCAGGCATTTCAATTCTTTGAGCACATCTTGCCTTAAATGTTTGGCGGCCGCATGACGCTTTGCCGAGAGTTTTTTTGCCAAGTCTTCGGAATTTTTTTCGAGCCCTTTCACCTTTTCATTCAGAGCTGCTTGGGTGTAGTCGAGATTTTCCAGCCGATCGATCTCAATCGCCAACTTCTCTTTCTCTTTTTGAACTTCTTCCCAGGAAGGGCCGTAGCGCCGTTTCAACGCTTCGATCGCCCCGATCCGGCTCTCTATTGCGGCAAGCCGGGCAGGGTCGGCCTCGAGGCGCTCTCTGTAAGAGCTCAAAAATTGCTCCGCTTCGATGAGTTCAAGGGCGGCCGTCTTAATGGCAAGAGCGGTGGGCCTAAGACTTGGGTCTAACGCGGCTGTCCCTTCTAAGATGTGGGACAGGCGCCGCGCATGAGGAGCTATGGTAGAGAGGCCATCGATGGCAGCGGCTATTTTCTCGGTCAACTCTTGGGTATGGGTGAGAATGAGGTGGGCTGCCGTCAAACTCTCCTCTTCTTCCTTTTGCCAATTCACTTCCTCGATCTCTTTCAAACGGGCATTCGACCATTCGAGATCGCGGCTGCGGTTAAGTCCCAGATTGACCGCCTCGTCTCTTTCTTTTTTCATGGCGGTCCATACCGTAAAGGCATCGGAGAGGACCTTTGCTTCTTTTTCCAGACCGGCATAGGCGTCAAGGATTTTCCTCTGCGTTTCGGCAAGAGAGAGGACGCTTGCGCTCCCCTGGTCCACCATTTCGAGCAAGGGGCGGACCAGTTCCCGGAGTACGCTCACGCTGACGAAGCTGTCTTCGATAAAAGAGCGGCTTTTGCCGCTTCGATAGATTTCTCGCCGCACGGTAAGAGGCTCTCCCGGGGGAGGTGGATCGATCTCGCCGAGAAGCTCCTTGGAAAACGTGGTAAATTTTGCCTCGACAATCCCCGCGGCGGCGCCCGCGCGGATCCATTCCACATCGGCCCTCTCGCCCGCGATCAAGCGGATGGCGGTGAGAATCGCCGACTTGCCCGAGCCAGTTTCCCCGGTAAAAATATTGAGGCCGCCTCCAAACTCGATGTCGGCTTTATCGATTAGGATCAGGTCTTGGAGCTTAAGATGGGATAACATCCTTCATCGTTTTAAAATGGGTTTTCGCTACTTTGCCGAGAATTTCAGGTCCGTGCTTGGCGACCAATTTCTGCCCGGCTTCCACCACTTGCGCAGCCGCCCCTTTGGGAAGAGGCATCCCATATTCATTGGATAACGCCTCCAAACCCTCCAGGAATCCGGCCCTCGCTAAAATCGAGGCGGCGGCGACCACGAGATCTTCTTCTCCCCGCACCTTCTGCTCAAGATTGACGGCAATCTTTTTTTGCTTCAAGGCGTTTTCCATCACCGACTTGTCGGCGAACTGGTCGAGGAGCGCGTCGCGGCAATCGGTCTTGCGGATCACATCTTCGAGGGCAGCCGCGTGGGCCCACCCAAGCAGCCGGTTGAGGTTTTTAAATTTTCCATGGAGTTCGTTGTATTTTTGGGGGAAAAGGCGGATCACGGTATAGGAATAGGAGGCGCGGATTTTCACGGCGATTTTCTTGACCGCATCGTCGCTCATCCGCTTGCTGTCTCTCACCCCCATCTCGAGCAGTTTCTTGATCCCATCGCTATCGGCGAACACGGCAGCGACGCAAAGAGGCCCAAAAAAATCGCCCTTTCCAGCTTCGTCCATCCCGATGTGGGGCCGAGTGTCAAGATGGGCCTCAGGATGGGAAAAACGAAATTCCTGGAGGATCTCAGGCTCGAGGTAAAACTCGATGAATGGCTGCATTTCCTTTCCCTGAACGGTCAGGCTGCCCGACTCATAGAGAGTGCAAGAGACGCCAGTCTTCTTTGCGGAAAAGACGGTATAAGGAGGCCGGGTCATCTCGAACCCCTGTTCGGCAAGGTCATGTTTAAGCTTGTCGGCGAGCTTGAGATCGATCTTTGCCGTGAAGGTGGCAGGCGTCATACGCCTTGGAATTGTATGAGGTTGGAGTGAATTGGTCAACTTGATAGAATCTGATAGAATCTGGGATTTTGGATTAGGTGGAGGACTGGAATGAGTGAAAAGCTGGGCGGGTATTTCCGTAGCAAACGGGAAGAAATGAATCTGACATTGAAAGAAGTGGAGAATGCGACATCCATCCGGATGCTCTATCTGCAGGCTATCGAAGAGGGGAAGGTTCATCAATTTCTTTCGCCTGTCTATGCCCTCGGATTTATCCGGCAGTATGCTCAGTTTTTAGGGTTGGAAGTGGAAAAATTATCTAAAGACTATCCCGAGGCGTTCCGCCAACCCGCGGAAAAGCAGGAGTTCTCCTATGGGATCGGCACCCTCGAGAAAAGGGGCAGTCCGCAGGGCGGCATCCGCTGGATGCCCAACCTGATGTGGGGGGCTTTTTTTCTTAGCTTAGGCCTCGCGGTTTGGTATTTCGGCAAATGGATCGGCGCTTTTTAACCCCAGGGACGGAAAATTTCATCAGCGCAGGGCCCGCCCCTCGCGGGCTGCCCTGCGCTGATGATTTTTCTTTTCATGTGTCAGTTGTGATCCCGACCTCAAATTTCTGGCGGGAAAAAGGTTCTTCCTTTATGGTCGGAAGATATGGATGCATTGGGCGACTATTCAATCCAAAAAGAATTGGGCCATGGCGCTTTTGGCCCAGTCTACCTCGCTGAGCACCGCTTCATCAAACGCCTCTTCGCTCTCAAAGCAATTCCGGAATCAGTCTCTCAAGACCCCGCTTTTATCCGCCGCTTCGAATCGAGCGTCGCCGATATCGCCGCCCTCGACCATCCGAACATTTTGAAAATCCATAACGTTTCGTGTCAAGACGGCCGCTATTTCGTCGTCACCGACCCGATTGTCGATTCGATGCAAGAGTCGATGAATCTCGACCGCTTCCTCCAATTGAAGGGAAAATCGCTCTCCGAAGAGGAGATCGAGGAGCTGCTCAAACAAGTCGGCTCCGCTCTCGATTACGCCCATCAAGCCGGCATTGTCCACGGGTCGCTGAAACTCACGAATATCTTAGTCCTTGCGAAAGAAAAAGGAGTGCAGCTTCTTCTTTCCGATTTCGCCCTGAACCGTTTGATCGGAGAAGGAGAGGCCCTCCTCCATCTCTATAGCCAAATCGCCGCTTCATTTCATTCAGGCGCATCTCCTCATTTTGAAACATCGGCGCAAAGCCGCAATTTCCTAAAGCATCTGGCCTTTATGGCTCCCGAGCAAAAAGAAATCGACTCACCTCCCGCAGATCCCAAGGCGGACGCGTACGCCTTTGGAATGCTCGCTTACTTCATGCTGCTCCGGAAAATTCCTGAAGGGTGTTTCGATCTTCCCTCTAAGCTTTTGCCAGACTATAAATTTCATTGGGATCTCTTGATCAACCGATGCCTACAGAACAATCCGAACGTGCGGCCCCAGAAATTGATTTTAGCGATGCAAGAATACCTCCGGGCGCCTCGAACGCTCTCGAGAGAGATGGTCACGTTGGGAGAAGTGGAAGGAAAAATCGAAAATATCAACCAGATGGCCTTCGAGTTTCCTCACAAGGAGTCGACCCCGCATGCTGCCGAGCCTAGCCCCAAACCCATCCTCAAGCCGCAGGAAATCTCCCGCCCGCAATACGAAGCCGATCCCGGGGCGGTCTTTCATCAACCGATGCTTGTTTCCCACTACACGCCAGTGAAAGTGGAAGAGGATGAAATCGAGCCGCTCCTTACGGAAATGGTGGTGATTCCCGGAGGCTCTTATCTGCGCGGCTCCTTTGACGGCGCCCGCGATGAGATGCCCCGTCATGAAGTCAAGCTCCCCAGCTTCGCTCTCGACATCCACCCTGTCACAAACGAGCAATTCGTCCGGTTCCTCCAAGCGATGGGGGGAGAAAAAGACCATAACAATAACGACATCATACGCCTCCGCGACTCCCGGATCAAACGGAGCGCCGGCAAGACGATCATCGAATCGGGCTATGCGAAACATCCGGTCGTCGGCGTGACCTGGTATGGCGCGGTCGCTTACGCGAAATGGATCGGCAAGAGGCTCCCCTTCGAGGCCGAATGGGAGGCCGCTGCCGCGGGCGGGCACTCGGATTGGCTATTCCCGACCGGCTCGAACATCGAAAGGTCGAATGCGAACTTCTTCAGCTCAGATACGACCCCCGTCATGAGCTATCCTCCGAATTCATTCGGGCTCTACGACATGGCGGGCAACGTCTACCAGTGGTGCCAGGATTGGTACGCATACAATTACTACGACGCCTCGGCTCTCGAACCTGACAAGCCTGCCGGGCCGCCGCAAGGAGTCTACCGCGTCCTCCGCGGAGGCTGCTGGAAAAGCCTGAAAGACGACATGCGCTGCTCCCATCGCCACAGAAACAATCCCGGCGCCGTCAATGGAACTTACGGCTTCCGTTGCGCGGCAGATGTAGTATGAAATCGGTAATGTTCGTTTGCATGGCCAATATCTGCCGCTCGCCAGCGCTCGCCGCTACGCTCCGACATGACGCTCTCAGAAAGGGGATCGAGGGTCGCATCAGGGTCGATAGCTGCGGCATCGGCTGGTTCCACGTGGGGCAGCATCCCGACCCGAGAGCCTTCGAGGCGGCAAAGAAAAAGGGGATTCTCATCGATCACCGCTCTCAGCAATTCCGCGATGCTTTCTTCGAGGAATTCGACCTGATCCTCGCCGTCGAGCCAAAGATTTTGGAGCAGATCAAGCTCCGGGCCAAAGGCCCCGGGCAGGCGGCCAAGATCCGGCTCGCCACCGATTTCAGTGAGAAATACAAAGGCCAGCCCATCGTCGACCCCTACTATATGAACGGCCCCGGTTTCGATGAGATGATGGAAATGGCGATCGATTGCTCAGAAGGGATTTTGAAAGAGTTGGGGCTGTAGCCCCCGAATCACAACAAAATCTTTACAAATATCTAGACATTTTTTTAATATCTTTAAAAATGACTATTGTGGTATCCTATACCCAAACAAGAAGGAGAATCAAATGCGTGTACAACAGCATCCCCGAATTCAATATGGTAATCAAAATTCGAACAATAACCAGCGCCAACTGGATCATGTGAATCAGAATGTGATGCATTTGCATGCCCGCATCGCCGAAGCGGACAAAAAACTAGACGATTTCAAAACGACCGTTAAGCAATGCGTCTTTGTAGGCATCCTGGGGCTCGGCGTTGCAATTCTTGCGTATCAAAATGCTGGTTCGATCCAGCCCAAGCTACAATCGCTCGGCAAGATCTCTATGGCAGATTTGCAAACAGCGGCTGGGAATGGATGGAAAGAAACGACATTGCTTTTCCACAAGACTACGAATTATCTCTCCAGCTTGCTGCCTTAGACATAACTCTGTAGGGTCCAGTTTCCATGAAGGTGCTCCTATCTAAACCCCGGGGGTTCTGCGCGGGCGTCGAGCGGGCGATCGATACGGTAAAACGGGCTTTGGAGCTTTGGGGTCCCCCTATCTACGTCAAACACGAGATCGTCCACAATAAGCATGTCGTTGACGAATTGAAGAGGAAAGGGGCTATCTTCATCGAAGACCTCGCCGATGTCCCTATCGGCTCTCGGCTCATCTATTCAGCCCATGGGATCCCGCCGTCCGTCAGAGTCGAGGCGAAAAAAAGAAATCTCATCGAGATCGATGCGACCTGCGGGCTTGTGACCAAGGTTCATTCCGCCGCCAAGCGATTTGCCGACAAGGGCTATCATGTGATCTTGATCGGCCACCGCAATCACGTGGAGACGATCGGCACGGCAGGAGAGGCTCCCGGATCCACTACCATCGTCGAAACGGTCGAAGACGTAGAAAAGCTTCCCTTCGGAGTCCTTGATCAATTGGCGTATCTGACGCAG
>CAYTXY010000053.1:0-9621 GCA_964441355.1 uncultured bacterium | reverse complement strand
TTGCCGAGGCCTATTTTCCCAATTCCGTCTCGATCCGCGGCGCCCAGGTGCCCGTATTTCCCAATGTCGATTACTTCCTTTCCCAAATGCTCTATTACAGCTTCATCACCCTCTTAACGGTGGGATATGGCGACATCGTCCCTGTGAGCGGCCTGGCTCAAACTTTCTGCGTCATCGAGGGGATCATCGGGCAATTTTATATCGCGATTCTCGTAGCGAGAATCGTAGCCGTCTATTCTCTCTATTCGAATAAGAAGCAGCTCGCCTCCTTTGTCAAGACCCTCTCTACCAGACACAAAAAGTCTGACTAAAATTGGCTTGGCATGAAATGCCTGAAAAGGGAAGAATGTCTCCTCTCTGCTGTTAGGGATACGCTGGCTGCTATGATGCCCTTCAACGATATATCTTGTTTAGGGATCACGACGCCGAAATCGAGCCCTCGAGCTCCTTCCGGGAAGCGATCCCACCTAGATGAACACGGTTGACCGTGCTCGCGTCAGCCCCCTTTCAGCGGAGATTTTTCAGCTAACGGGAAACTTTGCCTTGATCGCCCTCTCCAAATCCACATCAAAATGATGAGCTAAGATCAAGGCATTGCCGACAAGGCTTGCTGCATCCGATGCAAGTTTGCTTTTCAAATCTTCCATTGAGGTTTTACCTGTCTTCTCCGAACCCCTGAGCTCAAGAAATGCGCGGGTCAATTCTCTAAGCTCTTCTTGCATTTTCAGAAGGTAAAACGGATCGTCCCGGTGAATTTGGTGTTTGTCTGCGTATTGACCCCAAGCCTTTACGCAAATTTTGGTTATATCTTTTAGATCCATGAATTTAATCCTCTTTTAAAGCGAGTGAGTTGTGCAATTTGATCCATTGACTAGCTTCTAATTGCTCTTTTGCGATTTGGATCCGGTCGGAATTTGACGCAACTAAAGAATTTTTTTTACAAATTTAATGGGATTAGTTCGTTCAGCGCAGAGTATTTGTTGATTGATTTTTAGTATTATTTGATGTAAAATTATTGTAAAAAATTGAGGTATAATATGTCTTTGGAAGTTCATAGTTATCCGTTAAATCAAAATTTTAAGCGATATTCTGATGAGTATACTAGCCACTGCATCCATCAGATAAAGAGCTGGGGCGACATCGATTGGAAAACGATGGGACCCATACAAAGGGTCTGGTTAAAAACGGTGGATGCCGACGGGGTACATGTGGATGCCATCGACCCGGAAATCGTAAAACAAGCCATCGGCTCAGGCCCCTCTTTAGCTACTTTATTGACCTATTTCAGCCAAGGACTTCCAAAACTGATCGCTGAGATTCCCAAATCCTTGCATGGAGAGAGCCTGGAAACGATCGCTAGCAGCATAAAGACTCGAATGGATGAGCTTTATCAAAAAGCAGCGGAAGAACGAAGCTTGCCTGCCATTGAGAAATCGCGGCGGTGGGGTTGGGATTCCTTCCTCGGCGGCAATCCAACGGAAGGGTGTCTTGGCGTTCTGCCGATTCCTGAAAGAGAGAGGCGGCCTCATTGTAAAGTTGAAATCGACAAAGTGGATCCCGCTGTTCCCGGTGAAAAATTCAATGAACTTGTTTCTGAAATTCACAAGCGGCATCCAGAGGCTCAATTCTATGAATTTACCAACAAAGTTGAGAATTATAGAGATATTTTGGTCGTAGATCTCCAAGGAAAAAAATATGCCGTGAGAAAGCAGGGGTTGAACTATCTCGAAGGGTACTTGGCGCTAAAGGATGCGCAAAACCGCCCAGAGATCATCCAGATTCCGATTAATGACAAAGAGGCCATCTATTTGACTGAATTCGTTGGGACCCATGAAATCGATTTTACAAACCGCGACCATGTCCGCATGCTGGGTGAATTAGTCGCCTCGTTCGCTTCTCGAAAGGACATGATCGATATGAATACGGGAAATTTGGTTGTCAAAGACAATAAACTCTACTACGTAGACCAATCGCTTGAGTACGTAACTTCCGAGACTGTGGCAGAAGCGAAAGAAAAAAATTTGGAGGCAGTCTGGAAGATCAAGAACTACGAACTGAAGCAAGTTTTCCGCAAAGCTTTCGAACAACGCTTATCAGAACTCGCAGAACTTCGTGATCAGCTCTAAGAATGTCCATCGAGATCCATGAAAGCGGTTGCCTGCCGATGCGGCTTCTTCACATAAGCCTTTGGATCGAATTCTTGAATGTAAAACCGCTTTACAAGCTCCCTTTTGAACTCCTCGATTCGTGTTTTCGGATCGGCGCCGAAGGAGTGGAGCCGGCATAGGAAATCATGGTGAGAGCGGTCCTGCCGATAGGCGGGGCGTTTTGGGGGCAAAAGGAGGGCGTCCATATTTTCCGGCTTATAATCCCAAAGAAAAGAGGTGTGGTGGATCCACCGGTCTTTCCGCATATATTGGGCATTGCCGCCGCATTTTTTGTCTCCGATGCAATAGTCGTTTTCCCGAAGCTGGAAGCCGTGGATATTCCAGCTTTTAGCGTAGAGGTCCGCTGACCATCTGAGGATCGGTTCCGGGAAAGGAGCCGCATCGACGTCCGTTTTTGCCATGATGAAGGAGATGAAGAGGGTGTTTTCATCGACGATGACGGTTCCCCCGCCGCTGAATCGTTTGATCACGGGGATATTATTTTCTTTGATTTTCGAAAGATCGAGAAGCTGCTCGGGCTGGCCAGAGATGCCCATGACAACTGCCCTCGGGGCGCCGAAATTGACGATGCAAAAATTTCGGGTCTCGGTCCGAAGGAGCGCCTCTTCGAGCTGGAGCTGCTCGAAGATAGGGACGCGGTCGAGGAGAATCCAATGCAGGTCAGGGCGAATAAGCGACCTCCTTGATCTCTTCAATGGGGACGATCAGGTATTTTGTCCCCTGGCTGAAAGGAATTTTGAGCAGCATCAAGGTGCCATTTCCGGCAGATGAAAGGTCTTGGACGTTTGCGACGGGGCCGCTTGCGGTCTGGATGTTGATTTTCAGAGACGGTTTTTCCCTGCGGAGCAACTCGAACGCTTCCCGGTAATCTTGGGCCCTTGCTTTTGGGTCGATGAGCATAGAGCAGTAGGATTCCTGGACGGCTGCGGTCATGGCAGCGATTGGAGCGGGCTTTTCAGGGACGAGAGGTTCGTTTGCCGCAAGCAGGGCGGCGAGCGTTAGACAATAGTTCATGGTGTCTCCGGTTCGATGGAAATGATCAGGTCTTGGGCTTTTTTTAACGCTTTAAGCGAGCTGTCGAGCAGTACATTGAAATTGCGAGCATCCCCTTCCAAAGAAGAGACGGCGATCGAGGCAGTCAACGGAATGGAGCCCCGTTTGGTTTGAAAGGGCGTCTTCGAAATTTCTTTTTTGATCTTCTCTGCAAGTGCCCGCCCGATTTCAGGGGTTGCATTTTTCAAAAGGACGATAAAGCGCCCTTCCGAGGAGGGGATGAGGCGGCTTCCCTTTTCAAGGAAACCATTCAGCAGGTTCGTGAAAGGAATGACGATCTCTTCCGACATAGAAGGGCCGAACTGATTGCGAAGCTCAGTGAAGCGGTCTATGGAGACGATCAGGGCAGTGAGGGGGACGCCTTCTTTTTTTGCGCTCTCAAGCTCTTTCATGGCTGCCGTTTGGAGCTGGACCCGATTTTTTAAATCGTCAGGGGTATGGGCTTTTTTTGTTTTGGCCATGATGCTTGAGGCTGCTTCCGTTTTTTCTCTCAGAGAGTACCCTTTTCGGATGTTTTCGATTTTAGCTCGGAATTCTTCCAAGTCGAGCTGGTGGTTCAAAAAGTCGGTGACGCCCGCTTTTTTTGCCGCATCGAGGTAGCTCCGCTTGAGGCGCCCAGTGATCAGTAGGATGGGTGTGAGAGTGAGGAGGATCTGTTTTAATTCGGAAGAGAGTTCGATCGGATCGCAATCTTCGAGCTCTGAATCGATCACGACAAAATCGAACGAGGTTGTCTGAGCCGCCGCAAGAGCGGCGTGTTTTTTGGCAGCGTCGACGATGAAAAAGTCCTCATCTAGATGTTTCTTGATCCAAAAGCGGACCGACGGATTATCGGTGATAACGAGAAGAGTCGGGAGTTTCAAGGAGCTCATGTGCTTAACAATATTCATCCCTCTTTTGGAGCGCAATCATCAAGATCGAGATATCGGCAGGAGTCAGGCCCGAAATGCGGGACGCCTGTCCTAAATTGCCGGGGGTGAAGCGGCTCAATTTCTGTTTCGCCTCCGTCCTGAGGCCGACGACTTTGCTGTAGTCAAATTCTTTGGGGATGTTGATATCATCGAGCGTTTCGAGTTTGGCCACTTCCTTTTTTTGCCTTTCGATATAGCCTGCGAATTTGATCTCCATCTCAATCTGCTCGTTGAGATCTTTCCCATGGTCTTCCATCTGCCCGGGATAGGCGGCCAGCACGTCAGCATACGTCCATTCGGGACGAGACATGAGTTGCGCAAGACTGACGCTTTTCCCGTCGATCGACTTGAACACTTTCTGCAGGCGGGCTATTTCTTTCGAGATGGTCTCGATTTTTCGAGCCGCCTTTTCATGCTGCATCTCTGTAATCATCCCGTACTGGGATGCGATGGGCCTAAGGCGGATGTCGGCGTTGTCTTGCCTGAGGAGGAGCCGGTGTTCCGCGCGGCTTGTGAACATTCGGTAAGGCTCCGTAAGATCGAACCGGATCAGATCGTCGATCATGACGCCGAGATAGGCGTCGCTTCTTTTGAGGATGAAAGGGTCTTTGCCCAAAACTTTCGCGGCTGCGTTGATCCCTGCAATCAGCCCCTGCCCTGCAGCTTCTTCATAACCGGTCGTTCCGTTGACCTGCCCAGCTAAAAAGAGCCCCTCGACCCGTTTCGTCTCCAGCGTGGCATAGATCTGGTCGCTTTTCACGAAATCGTACTCGATCGCATAGGCTGGCCGCATCACTTCGGCTTTTTCGAGGCCGATGACGCTTTGGATCATGGCGAGCTGGACGTCGAACGGCAAAGACGAAGAGATGCCGTTGACGTAGACTTCATCGGTCATCAACCCTTCAGGTTCGAGGAAAATCTGATGCCGGTCTTTGTCCGCGAACCGGACGACTTTGTCTTCGATCGAAGGGCAGTAGCGGGGGCCGATCCCTTTGATCGTCCCGGCATAGAGGGGCGAGCGGTGAAGGTTGTCACGGATTATGGCGTGCGTATCCATTGTGGTATAAGTGATATGGCAGGGGATTTGGGGCATCCGCTCTTCCGGCTCATCGTATGAAAAATAGACGCCCTCCTCTCCCGGCTGCTCTTCGCATTTCGCAAAATCGATGCTTCTTTTGTTGATCCGCGGCGGAGTGCCGGTTTTGAGCCTGCCTAACTGGAATCCCAAGCTCTCTAAGCAGGGCGATAGGCCCATTGCCGCCTTATCCCCTCCCCGCCCTCCCGAAAAATTCGTCTGCCCAATATGGAGAAGCCCTCGCATAAATGTCCCCGAAGAGAGGATGACGGTTTTTGCCTGGTATTGGATCCCTTCCTGCGTAACGACTCCGGCGATTTTCCCATTTTCAACGACGAGCGATTCGGAGGTGCCTTGCTGCATTTCCAAATTCGGCGTCCTCTCCAAACGGTGCTTCATTTCCAGAGCGTATGCGGCTTTGTCGGCTTGGGAGCGGGGCGAGCGGACAGCAGGACCTTTCGATGAGTTGAGCATCCGGAACTGAATGCTCCTTCGATCCGCGATTTTTCCCATGAGGCCGCCCAGGGCGTCGATTTCGCGGACGATGTGCCCTTTCGCAGTCCCTCCGATGGAAGGATTGCAGCTCATTTTTCCGACCGTGTCGAGATTCATGGTCAAAAGAAGGGTGCTCGCACCCATGCGGGCTGCCGCATGAGCCGCTTCGCAGCCCGCATGACCAGCGCCTACGACCAGTACATCGAAAATTTTAGGATAGCGCCACATAATAGAAAAACCCCTATCAAATCAACTTTTCAATAGGGGTTTTATAAGTAGAACTTACTTTTACTTCTTCTTGTGTCGGTCGCGGCGGCGGCGTTTTTTCCGCTTGTGGCGGGCGATTTTCGCACGCCTCTTTTTCTTCACTGATGCCATATGTTCCCCTGATTCGAAAAGACTATGGGTAGTTTATCCCACCCCCTGCTAAAAGTAAAGGATCTAAATATTGGAGTACTAAATGTTTTGGTTGCATCGGGGGTCTGGAGCCGTTCGACCAATTCACTCGTCTGGAGAAAACGCAGAAAAAGCCTCTTTGTTGGCTTTGGTGATTTCAGCTCCTGAATTGATCGGGGTATAATTGGCAAACTGGGCGATTTCTTTTCGGAACGCCAGGTTGACGCTGCCGATGGCTCCATGCCGGTTTTTCGCGACGATCACTTCAGCTAGGCCGGGTTTATCGTAAGGGTCATAGTATTCCCGGCGAAGCAGGAACATCACGACGTCAGAGTCTTGTTCAAGGCTGTTATGCACGACAATATCATTGGCAACAAAGTTATGGACTCCAGGAACTGTTGCATCATACACATCTTCTTCGCCAAGTTTTGTAATCGAAGCAATTTCGTCCCAGTAGACATCTGATTCGGCCAAGTTTTGTAAAGTTGGATCTTTGAGAAATTGATTCAAGGAACTCATGCGATCTCTGGAAATTCCTGATTTGAAAAGGGAGGTGCCGCAATAGGCAGTGTTTAGGCCTTTGCAAACATCTCTCCATCCAAGTTGACAACGATCTTTTGCCTCTTTGACAAAAGTTCTCCAAACTGTCTTTGGAATAACATCATTGTTAGGGTTTGTTTTGATTTGATCGAGATCGTCTAAGAGGGAAGGGATTATTTTGGCCCTCTCTCCTACACATCCAACTTGTGTTAGGAACCGTTGTTGATTGGGTTTTCCTTCTACATGCACATGATACATGGTTCTATATTGAGGCTTACAATTATTGGATCTTAAGGAACTTTGGATTCCGACACTTAATAGAAGGTGTTGCACTTGGCTTGCTAGAGTATAGCTAGATGATGCGTAATAGATGTTGCTGGCAGGTTTGCGCCCCTGAATTTTCTTAGAACTAATATTGCCATCCGTGGCCCAAAGATGTTTTAAAAAGAGCAAGCGGTCTTGAGTTGGGCTGGAAAAGACGGCGGTTGGAATTTTTTTCTCATAGGACCGCACTCGATCAATTCCAAGTTTTGTAAACCATTCGGTGATAGGGTGGTATTTCCTGTGTGTAAGATGGTAAGGAGAGGGAAAATACACATGAAACCAGTTTTTCTGTGGAACGACCCTGGCATTGATGGAAAATAATTTTTGCGATGCATCTTTAACGTATTGAATGTTTTCTCGGTCAGCGCTGGTATAGTGATAGGGTTGATTTGGCAAAATGCAACCATCTCCTAGCAAATGGCCGATGAAAATATACTCTTCTTTGTGCAGTTTAGATTGTTGAGATTCTGTCTCTACAGAACGAGGAATTGCAATATGCGATTCTGTGTTCAGCTCATCTAAACGTTTCCAGCCTTCTACAACACGAAAACGATGGTTTGCGGATGCTTTAATTGTACGGCCGCTTCGCAATTTCATTTCGAAAACCGTTTTTCGTCCGGAATAAAAGACTTTGGTCATTGTATGAGAGCCGAGTTTCAGGTTCTCGTCGATGGCGAATACTTGGATGGGTTTTTGAATTTTCCGTTCGGCAAGTGCTTTGATCGTATAGAGATGGCCGGTTTCAGCATCTTTGATCAGAGTGCCTCCTGCGAGACATCCCGATTCCCTCAAATCGCTCATCATGGGTCGGTGGCCTTGCCGCTCTTCGACTTTGCGGGAGAGCTGCGCGGCGCAGAGGATGGGGATATTCAGCTCGCGGGCGAGGTTTTTCAGCATCCGGGAGATCTCTGAAATTTCGACTTGCCGGTTTTCCATGGAGCGCATGTTGCCGGAGCCAGAGATGAGCTGCAGGTAGTCGATCACCATAAAGCCGATGTTGTAGGCCTCGCGCAGGCGGCGGGCGCGGGCGCGGAGGTCGGTGATTTTCAGGCCGGGCTGGTCGTCGATGATCATGAGATGTTTCTGCATCATGTTGACAGCGCCGACGATCCGCTGGTATTCAGAACCGTTGAGCGAACCGGTTTGGATTTTTTCCGATTCGACCTCTGCCTGAGAGCAAATCATCCGGTGAAGGAGTTGGGTTGCGCTCATCTCAAGGGAGAAGATGGCGACGGGGATCTTGTTCTTGAAGCAGATGTTTTCCGCAATCGAGGTTAGGAGGGCCGTTTTTCCCATGGCGGGACGGGCCGCGAGAATCATGAGGTTGGAAGGGTTGAAGCCGTTGAGGAGACGGTCAAGGTCGATGAAGTGGGTGGGAACCCCTGTAACGGAGGGTTCATTCGGGTCTCTTTCGAGGAATTTTTGCTGGCGCTCCTGGAGCTCTTTCAGGAAGGGGAGTTTCGATTCGGCTTTCAGGCCGGTGAGCAGGTCTTTGATGGCAACGCCGATGTTATGTTGATTGGCTTGCGAGATATTGAAAAAATAGGTCTGGGCTTCATCGAGTGTGGCCATCACATCGCCCGGGTCATCGAGGGCGTTCTTTTCGATTTTTTGCGAAGCGTTGATCATCTGGCGAAGGATCGATTTTTCGCGGATGAGGTTTACGTACTCTTCGATATAGGCTGAAGTGCCCGCGTATTGGGCAAGCGTTGTCAGATAGCTGATCCCGCCGGCGGCATCGAGTTTGTTTTGCCTTTTGAGCTCCTCGCTGATCAAATGGATGTCGGCCGGTTTGTCCAAGCAGTAGGCGGTTTTGAGAGCAGAAAAAACGATCTGGTGCTCGTTATAATAAAAATCGGAGTCGAGTAGCGTGTCTGCGGCGATATTGAGGCCATTTACGCTCGTCAGCATGCACCCAAGCACCATCATTTCCGATTCTTTGGAATTGGGAGGAACGCGCGTCTTTTTTTCTGCCTCAGCCATGGTTGCCTTGAAGTTGGGTCGTTGCTTGAAACAATAGCAAGTTGCCAAATTCCGATATACCTTTAGGTCATGGCAGAGAGGAGACGGCCTCAGCTAGTGTGCGGGCGTAATTTTCTGGAGTAAACTTCTTGGCAACTTCAGACTGGAGGAAGATTTGCGCCCGTTCGAGATACCCTTCCCACTCATCTCTTGTCACCCTCTGCAAAAACGAGAGAAGGTCCTCGTCGCTCTCAAACTTCCTCCGGTCGATGAAACAATCTGTAGGGATATAGTTTTCGATATTGGGCGCTCCCCAATAAACGGGCACGACGCCCGCAGCAAAGCAGTCCCAGATTTTTTCGGTCACGTATCCGCTCTCCGTTGAATTTTCATAAGCGATCGCAAACCGATACCGTTTCAATACGGCCATCTTGTCCGGAATCGCCCCTTTCCAGCACCGGAATTTCCTTTTTTCCCAATGGCGGCCATAAAGGTCGAACTCCACTTCCGGGCGCTCTTCAAAAAAACGGATCAGCCGTTCGCGCTCCGAGTAGAGCTCGTGAGGGTGAATGCTTGCAAAACGCGATGCGATCAGGGTGAGGAATTTTCTCTCTTCGTAAGGGATAAGATCGGGGATCCTCGGGGAATAAACGGGGTAATAAAACTTGAAATAGCGAACATTGTCGACGAGGTCGTC
>CAYTXY010000052.1:4093-9880 GCA_964441355.1 uncultured bacterium | reverse complement strand
TGGCCGACATTTGCAAAAAAGTCGGCGCCAACGTCAATCAAGTGCGCATCGGGATTGGAACGGATCCTCGGATCGGGCCCAATTTCCTCTATCCTGGAGTCGGCTACGGGGGCTCCTGTTTTCCGAAAGATATCCGCGCCCTGATGGCGATCGCAAAGTGGGCTGGCGCAGAGTCGATTCTTTTGCAGGCGGCCGACATCGTCAACGAAAGACAGAAGAAGCTCTTGCCTCTGCAAATGGCCCGCTATTTTTCTCTTCGGGGCGGCCTATCCGGCAAAACGATTGCAATCTGGGGGCTTTCTTTCAAACCCGATACGGACGATATGCGCGAAGCGCCGTCTTTGACCGTGATCGACCTTCTCTTGAAGGAGGGCGCCCGCGTCCGCCTCTTCGATCCGGTCGCAATGGAGAATGCGAAAAAAATCCTCGGCGAAAGGCCCGAGATCGCCTGGTGCAAGAGCGAATCCGATGCCGCGGCAGGGACCCATGCCATTGCCTTGATCACGGAATGGAAGCAGTTCCGCCTCGTAGATTTTACCGCGGTCGTAAAAGACATGTTGGGCCTTGCTCTATTCGATGGACGCAATCAATACAGGCCCGAAGAGATGACCAAGTTTGGCTTCGATTACATCTCCATCGGGGCGCCGGATCAAATCCATGTCTAAAACTCTCATCCAGCAGGTAAATTTTCGCCTCGATCGGCTCATCCCCGATTCTCACATTGCCCTCTATGCGGCCGCCAGATACTCTCTGCTATCGCCGGGAAAAAGGCTGCGGCCCACCCTCGTCCTCGGAGCGGCGGCAACTTTCGGCGCCGACCTGGAAAAAGCCCTCGATCCCGCCTGCGCGATCGAAATGGTGCATACCTATTCCCTCATCCATGACGACCTCCCCTGCATGGACGACGACGATTTGCGTCGCGGGAGGCCGACCCTCCACAAGGTTTTTCCGGAAGGGATCGCCCTTCTTGCGGGAGATTACCTCTTGACTTACTCGTTCGAAGTGATTGCGAACGCTCCAAAACTCACCTCCGAACAAAGGCTGCATTTAAGTCAAATCCTCGCCCTTGCAGCGGGATCCCAAGGAATGATCGGAGGGCAGGCAGCCGATATCAGCTCGGTTGGAGGGCAAATCGAGGAAGCGGCCCTTTTGGAGATGCACCGAGGTAAAACAGGGGCGCTGCTCGCCGCGGCTTTGCAATTCGGCGCGGTTGTGGCAGAGGCTCCGCCAACGGCATTCCCTCAACTTAGCGCCCTTGGATTCGAGATCGGGCTCGCTTTCCAATTTCTCGACGACCTATTGGATGCCACAGCAAGCAAAGAGGTTTTGGGAAAAAATAGCGGGCGGGACGCGGCGCTCAAAAAGCCAACGGCCGTTGCATTGTATGGAATCAAAGGGGTGGAAGAGAAGTTGTCAGAGTTCGAGGAAAGGATCAGGGAGCGTCTCTTTGAGCTTCCGGGAGGGGCTCCTCTAATTGCCGATTTGATCCATCAGAATTTATGGGCGAGGAGACGCAATCTTGCGCCCTCTTTGATAGATACGCGTTGAAGTAAAGCCAATGGGGCTCTTGAAATGGGGGATACCATTTTCCCGCATCGTCAATCCCCAAATTGCGTGATGCAACGATTTAGAGGCATAGACCGTAGCGTCGGGGCATAGTCTTGAAAAGGATTTGGCGCAATTGATCTTGCCGCTTCCGACATTGCAGCTTTCAAAAATCACATGGCCCCCTTTCCCGATTTTTTGGGATAGGAGCTTGATGTCATAGGGATAATGGAGAGTGCCGTAACGGTTTATATGTTGTCCAAAATTGAGCTTGCCTAAAGAAACGCCGGTCGGGCTCCCATGGCCTCGAATCCAGAGGCAATCGTAGAGCCTATCTTCTGGCAACTCTTTCAACATGTGGAAAAAGTCTTCCCGGCATGATATGGGATAATACTCGATAGAATGGGTTTGGGCAAGGCGGCGTATTTTTGGGATATCGGAAAGGAGCGGGAAATCGGTCCATCCGCCATTGGCCTCAATAATGAGGGCTTTTTTCGCTTTGCCTTGCGTTTCTTGTTGGATCTTGTTGATCTTTCCTTGGACTTTCTTGCGAGGCCCTAGAAAGCTCCAGGGTAAGCCGGGTAAGCAGTCAGAGAGGCCTTCGGGGCGCAATGGCTGCTCTCCAGGGTCTTGGGTTTGGAAAGAAGCCCTGATTGCGCGGCATGCTTTGCACTCCTCCGTAATAAAATCTTTTTTATTTTCCTCTTCCCTCTTAGGGATAGGAATCGAGTTAAAATAATTGTATATATCGTATATTGAAATCATGATTTTGATTGTAACATATTTTATGGTTTTTGTTTATTAAATAAGTTATTTTACATGTTTTGTGAAGAAGAAATATTTTTTATAAATCATTGTGAAAACTACAGATATGAATTTATTAAGTTGAAATAAATGCGGGAATATATTAATATTATTGCGTTGTTGAACATACTATAATAAAAAAAGGATAATTTTATGCCTATTAGAAACAATGCAGTTACAGACATCCCTATGCATGGGATGGGTCCCTATCAAGAAGCTGTAGCCGGGCCCAAATTAGTGAAGCTTGATCCGCCACCATCAACACTCGCGAAAATCGCCAAAAAAGTAGCGCCAGTTGCGCTTGCTATTTTTGGTTCCCTAGCCCTTTTACTTCTGGTCGCCACTGGTCTTCTTGCTCTAGCAACGACCCATGGAGTAGCGCTTCTACTCGCTCCGATCCTTGGGCCGGGAGTTATATACACCTTGACTTCTGTTTTACCAATGGTTGCCGCTGCGGCTGGATCTTCTACGATTGTCGCCGGTCTTAGCGCTGCCGTCAATCTCGCGGTCCAATAAAACGAGTCGCGTAGTCGGAAAGATTTTTCAGAGATCGTTGGCCCCCCACGATCTCTGCATTATTAAATAATTCTTCAATGCGTATAATGGGATCTGATGGATGCCATTATCGTCACAGGCGGGGCCGGGTACATCGGTTCCCAAGTTTGCAAAACGCTCGCTCTTGCAGGATTTCTCCCAGTCGCTTACGACAACCTCTCCACCGGGCATGCCTATGCCGTTAAGTGGGGCCCGTTCGTTGAGGCCGACCTCTCTGAAAAAGAGAAACTGATCGAGACCTTCCAAAAATACCAGCCAAAAGCAGTTCTCCATTTTGCCGCTTCGGCGCTCGTCATCGAATCGATGGCCAACCCGGGCAAATATTATAGAAATAATTTAACCGGTACGCTTTGCCTTCTGGAAGCGATGCAAGAGTGCAAAATCCCTTATCTTGTCTTCTCCAGCACCTGCGCCGTCTATGGGCAGCCCAAACACGTCCCCATGACCGAAGCGCATCCGATCGGGCCGATCAACCCTTACGGAAGATCGAAGTGGATGGTCGAGCAAATGATCTCCGATTTCGAAACCGCTTTTGGAATCCGGTCGATCGCCTTGCGCTATTTCAATATCGCCGGAGCCGACCTTCAAACGGAGATCGGGGAAAACCATGATCCCGAAACGCACCTCATCCCTTCGGTTATCCAAGCGGCCTTAGGCGTCAAGAAAGAGATCGTCGTCTACGGAACCGATTTTCCCTCCAAGGACGGCAGCGCGGTGCGCGATTATATCCATGTCCAAGACATTGCCGACGCCCATGTCAGCGCGCTGAGGCTGTTAATGGAGAAAGAGCAAAGCGCTCAAATCAATCTCGGCACCGGCACCGGCCATTCTGTCCTGGAGATCATCGACGCCGTGCAAAAATTCTGCGGCAAGACGCTCCCTGTCCGATTGGAGCTGTCCCGCGCGGGCGAGCCCTCGAACCTGACGGCGGACAATACGAAAGCCAAAGAGCTCCTCGGGTGGACGCCAAAACTCTCAGAGCTACCTATCCTCATCGAGACGGCTTGGAAATGGCACCAGCTCCTCGCTGAAAACGCCTCGCTCGTGAAGAGCTGTTTAAAGTCGCGCACAACATGCTGATTTTCCTTTTTGCCCTCTCTACGGCCGTGCTATTCCTGCAAGGAGTGGACGTGCCAGGCGTCCCCTTAAACGCCTTTGTTCCTTGGATTGCTCTGGCCGTGCTGCGCTCTCCTTCCCAAAAAGACCTCTTCAAACCTCTCATAGGAGCGGCGGCGGCCGGAGTCCTCGTCGATCTCCTTTCCGATTTTCCTCTCGGCCTCTATCCGATCTCCTATACGTTGGCCGCGGCTGTTTTATTTCGTTTCCGGAACCGTTTTCTCTACGATCGTCCTCTTCATCTGACGGTATTTGCCTCGTTTGCCTCCCTCCTTGTTTCCATTCTCCAGATTTTTTTCCTTTTTCTCTTTGACAGAAGGGTATCTGTTTCCGGACAATGGATCGTCATCGACTGGCTGGCTACGTCCCTGATCGACGCGATCTACGCGTGGGTTTGCTTTTCGGGATTCCTTTATCTTTGGGGAAAAGCCCGCCGTTATTGGGTGTTATTTTGGTTAAAAAGGAAACATTCTCGCGCCTGACGCTCGCAGCGATCGACGCCGCAATAGAGGCAGGCGAACTCTTACGTAAAGGGTTCGGGACGAGCTTTGCCATTTCTTCGAAAGCAGGGAGGCACAATCTCGTCACCGAATATGACATCAAAGCGGAAAAAAGCATCATCGGTGCTCTCAACCAAACGGTCCCCGGCTCCCGCTTTCTTGCTGAAGAGAGTGGTGCAACAGGGGAAAAGGCAGAATTTCTATGGATCATCGATCCCCTGGACGGCACGGTCAATTTCGCCCACGGCATCCCCATCTTCTCTGTCAGCATTGCGCTTGAAAAACAGGGGAAGATCCAAACCGGGGTCGTCTATCAACCTCTCCATAATGAGCTTTTTGTCGCTGAATTGGGCAAAGGCGCCTTTTTGAACGGAGAGCCGATCCGCGTCTCGCCTGTTTTAAAGCTCGAGGAATCGTTTTTAGCGACAGGATTCCCCTATAACCTTGCCAAGAACCCTTTCCATTGCATCGATCATTTCATCGACATCCTCAAGCTCGGCATCCCAATCCGCCGGCTCGGCTCGGCGGCGCTCGACCTTGCCTATACGGCGGCTGGCCATTTCGAAGGGTTTTTCGAAGTGAGTTTGAGTCCTTGGGACTGCGCCGCAGGGCAGCTTCTCGTTACTGAGGCGGGAGGAAAAGTTACCCATTGGGACAAAACCCCCTTTTCAGTTCATGGAAAAAATCCGATCCTCGCGACAAACAGCCATATCCATGACCCTTTGCTCAACATACTCCATAGGCAATGCAAATGATCGTCGACGGAAAAGCGGTCGCCCACTCTCTTTATCTTGAGATGGAAAAGAAAGTGTCTGGCATGAAAGGGCGAAAACCACACCTCGCCTTCATCCTCGTGGGAAAAAACCCCGCTTCTAAAGTTTATGTCGCCTCGAAGAAAAAAGCCTGCGGGGCAACCGGGATCGACTCATCGCTGCTCGAGCTGCCTGACTCGGTGCCTCAAGAAACTCTCCTTGCCCATATCCAGTCGCTCAACTCCGACCCGACCGTCGACGGCATCCTCGTTCAGCTTCCATTGCCAAAGCAAATCGACGAGAAGGCCGTGATGCTGGCCATCGACCCCGAAAAAGACGTCGACGGCTTTCATCCGCTCAACGTCGGCAAGATGCTCCTCGGAGACGACAGCGGCTTTCTTCCCTGTACGCCCCACGGGATCAAAGTCCTTCTCGAAACTAGCCGTATCCCTGTGGAAGGCAAACGGGTGGTCATCATCGGCCGCAGCAACATCGTCGGCAAGCCGCTCGCCGCC
>CAYTXY010000052.1:0-4083 GCA_964441355.1 uncultured bacterium | reverse complement strand
TGCAAAAAAAGCCCCATTGCAATGCCACCGTAACGATTGCGCATAGCCAGTCGGAACATCTCGTTGAAATTGCGAGAGCCGCCGACATCCTTGTGGCCGCCATTGGAAAGCCACGATTTGTCACAAAAGAGATGGTCCGTCCGGGAGCGGCCGTCATCGACGTAGGGATCAACCGGCTAGAAGACGGCAAGCTCGCCGGGGATGTCGATTTCGCTGAAGTGTCGAGGGTCGCATCCCACATCACTCCCGTTCCCGGCGGCGTTGGCCCAATGACGATCGCCATGCTCCTTCAAAACACGCTTCTTAGCTGCATGAGGAGAGCGAAATCATGCTGAAGACGATCTTTTTCGACTTGGGCAACGTCCTTGTCTTTTTCAGCCGCCCGAAGATGTACCGCCAGGTAGCCGAATGCACCGGCCTCTCTGCCGATGCGGCTCGAAAAATCCTCGTCGATGAAAAGATCCAGGATTTTTATGAAATGGGGCAGATCGATACCGCACACCTTGTCCATATTTTTAAAAGCCGCTCGCCAAAGCCATTTGCTCCGCACGCCTTGCTTGAAGCATTATCCGATATTTTCACTCCGAACACGGCCCTTTTCCCGCTCGTCGAGCGCTTGCATAAACAGAAAATGAGGCTTATCCTCCTTTCCAACACCTCCGAGTGCCACTACAACCGCGTCCACGCCGATTATCCGGTGCTTAGCCTTTTCGATGACTATGTCCTCTCCTATAAAGTCGGCGCTCTAAAACCCTCGGAACAGATCTTCACTCATGCCCTATCGAAAGCCGGGTGCGCCCCACACGAGTGTTTCTATACGGATGACCTCGTGGAGTTCGTCGAAGGGGCAAGGAGGGTCGGGCTCCCCAGCGAAGTGTTCACTGGCGTTGCAAGCCTAAAAGCCGCCCTTGCAGCTCGCGGGGTCTAGTCCATTTCAGAATTTCATCGGCGTAGAGCCCGCGAAACGCGGGAAGCAGAGACGAGAGAGAGCGCAGAGGAAGGGATTGGGCAAGTTGGGGCTTTGCCCCAAACCCCTGACCTTTTTGTGATTTCCGGTATAAGAGAAGTTTAGAATGGTTTCTTTTATTTGACTTTAATTCATTGTTATTTTATAATTTTTTTAAAAATTTTAATTAATAAATTGAGGATTTATGTCTATATCAACTAATTCTTTTAATTCGGCACTAGGAGAAAATAATTTTATTGCAATGCATAATACAACCAACGCCATTTGTCCCGCGATTTCAGATGCGCTTGAGAAGAACGAACAGTTGGCCGAGGATGCCAAAAAGGGATCTGCTATTGCAATGCAAAAACTGGAAGAAATGTGGAAAAAAGGTAGACTTTCAGACGATGGGCTTCATTATTTAAAGCGCTTGGCATATCTTACTCCTCTCAACCTGGCTGCCTCCATCGTGTTCAGGGGTGCGCAATATCCAACCATCCGAATCTCGCGCTCCATGCCCTCGCCCTCGCTCAGCGAATATCCTGCCAACAATGTTGCGCAAGATGCTGTCAAGTCCCAGGAAGAACCATGGCTTCTCGCCTTGAAAGCGATACCACCATCCTTAGCCGCTTTGGCTTTGTGCAGCTTTCTCATATCCCGTGGGTACCTTGGGCCGGTTTGGACGGCCTTAAGGGGAGTAGCAGTAGCGCCGGTGCTACCAGTGCCAGCACTTCCGCTAATAGCGCAAAGACCACAAGAAGCAGCGCCAGCAGCTTAGCAGTAACTCCGCTGCACAAGAGATTTAAACTAGGGGACTTTTTATCCAAAATATTAAATTATTTAATTTTTCAATAAATCAAATTGCCCCCTCTAACAAGAACTCTCCCCTTGCCCGGATTCCCTCCTTCCCCTATCATCGATGAAAATGAAATCCAAAAGAAAGAAGGGGGAAAGGCTCTCCCTCAACCTCGCAAAGACCCTCCTTCAGTTCATCCAAGGAAGACGCTACAAACCGGCCACTTACGAAGAACTCGTCGAACAGCTCGCCGTCGCTCCTGTCCATCGTGAGCGATTGAAGGTCGTTTTGGGAGAATTGATCGAGGAGAAAGCTCTCGTCCTCCAAAACAATAAATATACGGCTCCAAGCGGAGCGGCCTTGGTGACCGGGACGATCAGCGTCCATCCGAAAGGCTTCGGCTTCGTCAAAAACGCGGCCGGCCCCGACGTCTTTATCCCCAAACAGAGGTTGAAGGACGCGGTCGACGGGGACGAGGTTGAAATCGAGGTTGAGCCCAACGTCACCGCAAAAGGGCCCGAAGGAACCGTCATCGCCATCTTGAAAAGGAGCCGCACCTCACTCGCGGGAACGGTCGTCGGCAAATCAGGGCGGGGCTACAAGGCGTTTTCTCCCTTATTGGGACAAGACAAACTTATTTCGCTTAAAGCCGGCAAAGGAATCACGTTGGAAGAGGGCGACCGGGTCATTTGCAAGATCACCTCCTGGGGTGGCGAAGCGGATGTGATTGAGGCAACGCTGACCCGCAGACTCGGCAACATCTCCGATCCATCGATCGACATCGAAGCGGCCATTGCGGAGTTCGAACTGCCGGACGGCTTTTCCGTGGAAGCGGTCGAAGAGGCAAGGGCCTACGGGACCAAGGTTTCGGCCAAAGAGTGCAAAAACCGGCTCGATCTCACCGGATTCGAGTGCGTGACGATCGATCCCGATACAGCTCGCGATTTTGACGACGCCATTACGCTTTCCAAAGATAGCGAGGGGCATTATCACCTTGGCGTCCATATCGCCGATGTCGCCCACTATGTCCGTTCGGGAAGCCACCTCGATACGGAAAGTTTCGAGAGATGCAATTCGACCTATTTTCCCGGTCAATGCGTCCCGATGCTGCCCGAAGAGCTCTCCAACGAGCTTTGTAGCCTGAAAGCCAATGTGAAGAGGCTCGCCCAATCGGTTCTCGTCGAGTTCGATGGGGACGGCAATATGATCCGCTACGAGATCCGGCGCACCGTGATCAAAAGCCGCAAGCGCTTCACTTACAAAGAGGCCATGGCTGTCCTCGAGAAAAAAGAAAAATCGCCGCACGAGGGCCTGCTGGAGCTGATGGTGGAGCTCTGCCATGTTTTGAAGCGGAAAAGGTTCGAGCGGGGCAGCATCGATTTTTCCATGCCTGAAAATGCCCTGATCGTCGGCAAGGATGGCGTCCCTCTTCGGATCGAGAGGATCGAATACGATATCACCCACCAGATGATCGAAGAGTTCATGCTCAAGGCCAATGAGATTGCGGCATCCCATCTCGAGCGCCAAGGCAAAACTCTCATCTACCGGGTCCACGAAGAACCCTCTGCCGAATCGTTCAAAGACTTTTATGCATTTGCAAGAACTCTAGGGTTTCAGCTTCCTGCCGATCCCACTCACCGCGACATCCAAAAACTCTTCCAGGATGCAAAAGACTCTCCCCTCCTCTCCCAACTCTCGATCAGCTTTATCCGGAGCATGAGGCTTGCCGCCTATTCGCCAGAAAATATCGGCCATTACGGCTTGGCGCTCGAGCATTACTGCCACTTCACAAGCCCCATCCGGCGCTACACCGACCTCGTCATCCAGCGCCTTCTTTGCGATGAACTGCCGCCGGACGCCGATTTAGACGCCATCGCCTTAAAATGCTCCGAGAAGGAGAGAGTCTCCTTTAGGGCCGAAAGCTCGGTTAAGCTTTTGAAAAAACTTAGGCTTGCCGGAACATATTTCGCCGAAGACCCCACGCGCCCCTACCAGGCAACGGTCACCCGCATCAAACCGTTTGCCCTCTTTTTCGAAGTTTCCTTTTTCGATCTCGAAGCCTCCTTGCACATCTCTCAAATCGGCAACGACTATTTCGAATTCAATCCGCAAGCGATGACGCTCCGCGGCTCGAAGACCGGAAGAAGTTACACGGTCGGCCAAACCATATTCGTCCGTCTAGATCGCATCGACTATACCCTCCAGCAAACAGAATGGTCCATCATCCCCCCTCCCCCCACCCGCTCAGCCCAAAAGAAAGACCGCGGCTAACCCGCACATTCAAACAGGTGGCAACAAATGGCTCGGCGAGGCAAAGCCAGATCGAAGCGAAGCGTTCCGT
>CAYTXY010000051.1:0-10334 GCA_964441355.1 uncultured bacterium | reverse complement strand
CCGATGCCATCCATATCGACATCATGGATGGCCACTTCGTCCCGAACCTCACCTTGGGCCCAAGGGCCGTCGGCGCCATTAACCGCTCGACGAATCTCTTTCTCGACGTCCACCTCATGATCTACAACCCTTTCGATTACATCGAAATGTTCATCCAGGAAGGAGCCGACCGGCTCACATTCCATTTCGAGGCGACCGAAGACGTCGAAGATACGCTCGCATTCATTAGGAAATGCGGCAAAAAGGCGGGGCTCGCATTTCGGCCCGAAACTTCCTTTTCGATGATCCCGAAATACCTGTATCAATGCGACATGGTTCTTCTCATGACGGTAAGCCCGGGGTTCGGGGGGCAGCATTTCATGCCGGAAGTGATCGAAAAGATCCGCCTGACCCGCGAATATTGCGACCGGAACGCGATTCGGGAAGGAGGCATCGTCATGAAAGAGGGGTTGAAGCCTATTGCGCTGCCGCCGTTCGACATCCAGGTGGATGGGGGCATCAATGTCGAAACGGGAAAACAATGCGTCCAGGCCGGCGCAAATATTTTGGTCAGCGGCAATTTTTTATTGCACCAGCCCTCTCTTTCCGAGGCGATCAAGAACTTAAGGAGCTGTGGGAAATGAATCGCTCCGCTTTGAAAAAAGTTGTCGTGATCGGCGGAGGGACGGGAAATTTCGTGGTTTTGAGCGGGCTGAAAAAATATCCGCTCGACCTGACGGCCATCGTATCGATGGCAGACGACGGCGGCAGCACCGGGATTTTGCGCGACGAGCTCGGAGTCTTGCCGCCAGGCGACGTTCGGCAATGCCTCGTCGCTCTTTCCAATTCGAGCCGTCTCATGCGCTCCCTCATGAACTACCGCTTCGAAAATGGCGGGCTCGGCGGCCATTCGTTCGGCAACCTCCTCCTTTCCGCTTTAGAAAAGGTGACGGGAAGTTTTGAGAAAGCGGTCGAAGAAGCCGGCAAGATCCTTTACATCAAGGGAAAAGTGATCCCCGTTACGACGAATCAGACCCGTCTGAAGATGGTTTTGAAGAATTCAAAGATCCTGGAAGGGGAAAAAGAGGTCTATCTCTCCCAAGAAATCGATCAGGGATACCGGACGATTTATCTCGAGCCGTTTCCCAAGGTCAATCCGCGCGTCATCGAAGAGATCGGCAGCGCGGACCTCGTCGTGATCGGCCCAGGAGGATTGCATACTTCTCTCATCCCGAATCTCCTTGTCGAAGGGGTGGGCGAGGCGATCTGTCAGAGCGGAGCTAAAAAAGTATTCGTCGTCAATTTGATGAATCGAAAAGGGCAAACGACTCATTTCAAGGCGAGCGACTATTTGAACGAGCTCGTCCGCTTCATCGGCAAAGACCCTTTCGACTACATTTTGATCAATATCCAAAAACCTCAGAAAGCACTCATCGAGGTTTATGCGGCGGAAGGGCATTTAGTGGAAAACGACCTTAAGGATGGGCGGGCGGTTTGCGCCGAGATGTTGGGAGGGCTGCATGAAGACCCGAAAAAGGATCTCATGAAAAGGAGCCTGATCCGGCATGATTCCAAAAAACTTGCCCAGGAGCTGATGAAAATTGTTGATCATCTTTGATCTCGACGATACTTTGCTCGATACCTCTGGCGCCATCACCCCGTTCAAAATGAGAGAGTGTCTGAAAAGGCTGATTGAAGACGGGGCCAGCGTCAAGGATTTTGAACAAGCCTACGCCGACCTTATGGCCCTCAATAACGCCTCTCCCCGATCGAAAGACGCGGTCTCCCTCTTCGCGAGAAAACTCGGCTGCGAGCCAGAGCGCGCTTTGGCCGAGCTGACGGCGCCTCTTCCCCCCGGATTTGCGATCCCAACGACTCCGGGCGCAAAAGATATTTTGGGCTATTTCTTTCCCAAATATCCCCTTGTCATCGCGACGGGAGGATACCCCCCCTTTCAGCGGGAGAAGATCGAAAAAGCTGGCCTCGAACCCTCAATTTTTAGTAAGATAGCCATCCTGGAAGATTCAAATAAACGGCCTCTTTACGAGGGTTTGCCTAAAGAATTTTCTATCAAACCTGAAAAAATCTGGGTTTGCGGGGACCGGGTAGAGACAGATCTTGCGCCTGCCTATAGGCTTGGATTTAAAACCATCCACATGAAATGGGGCCGGGGCAAGATGGAAAAAAGCGCCGATTGGATCGACCATGCGATCTCGACTCTTTCGGAATTGAAAGGACTCATACGATGACTACAGCGAATCAGATCACTCCAGGCATGACCCTCAATATCGACGGGAAGATTTTCCGCGTCGAGTCGAGCGTGAAAGTCACCGTGGCCAAGGGTACCCCCTTCGTCAAAACGAAACTCCGGAACCTCGTCACGGAAGAAGTGATCGAAAGGAATTTCAAGCTCGACCAGATGATCCAAGAGGTCTCTCTCATTGAGAGGACGCTCGAATTTCTCTATCCGGAAGGGAAGGAATATCTGTTTCTCGACATCGGCAACTTGGAAAACGTCCTTGTCCCCGCCTCGATTCTAGCGGAGAAGGTCCACTACCTGAAGGAAGGGATCGCAGTCAAGGCGATGTTCTATGGCGATACGATCTTCAGTATCGAACTGCCCCAATTCCTGGAAATCATGGTGGTCAAGACGGAAGGGGCGGCGGCTGCCGGAACGACGAAAAAAGGCGTATTGGAGACGGGGGCGAAGGTCGATGTGCCTCTTTTTATCGAAAGCGGAGATGTGATCAAAGTCGATACGCATATCGGCGAGTACGTCCAAAGGGTATAGGATAAGATGGAAATCGAGCAAATTAAGGAATTGATCGACTATCTGGAGGAAAGCAAACTCTCCAAGCTTTATTTTAAGAAAGGGGACATGGAGATTCGACTCGAAAAGGAGTCGGAGGTAAGAAGAGTTCCCGTTGCGAGAGCCTTGTCTGCCGAAATCGGATCCGAAGGAGCGTTTCAATCCGATGTCGCTTTGCATGGAGAGCGGGGAGGGCTTTCCCGCCAAGAGTCCCAGGATGTCAGCGGCGCCTTCGTGATCTCTCCCATGGTCGGCACCTTTTATTCTTCCGCAGGGCCTGACCAGCCCTCATTTGTCAAGGTGGGCGATAAGGTCAACGAACAGACGGTGGTCTGCATCATCGAGGCCATGAAAGTGATGAACGAGGTCAAGGCCGGCGTGAGCGGCACTGTGGCCGAAGTGCTGGCCGACAACGCCCAGCCTGTCGAATTCGGAACCCGCCTTTTGCGCATCAAACAGTAATACCCTGTATGCAAAAAGTACTTGTCGCCAATCGAGGAGAGATCGCGGTCCGGATCATCCGCGCCTGCGCCGATCTCGGCCTTGCGACTGTGGCTGTCTATTCCGAAGCCGATGCCGAAGCGCTCCATGTCCACCATGCGGATGAAGCGATCTGCATCGGGGAAGCCCCTTCTGCGAAATCCTACCTGAAAGTATCGAATCTCATCGCAGCTTGCGAGATCACCGGCGCCGATGCCGTCCACCCGGGCTATGGCTTTTTGAGCGAAAACGCCAACTTTGCCTCGATCTGCGAGAGCAGCGGCCTGAACTTCATCGGCCCACCGTCGAAAGCCATCGCTCTTCTCGGCGATAAGGCGGCGGCGAAAGCCACCGCAAGAAGCGTGAAATGCCCGATCATCCCAGGGTCCGAGGGCGTTGTCTCCGATTTAGAGGCGGGCCTCAAGGAGGCGCGCAAATTCGGCTTCCCGATTTTCATCAAGGCTGTGGCCGGCGGCGGGGGAAAAGGGATCCGGATTGCCTATAGCGAAGAAGACTTCGTAAAGAAATTTATCGCGGCCCGCACGGAAGCCGAAGCGAGTTTCCACAACCCCGACGTCTATCTGGAAAAGATGATCGTCAACCCTCGGCATGTGGAGGTGCAAGTTCTGGGCGATAAAATGGGCAACTATGTCTATCTGGGAGAGAGGGATTGCACGATTCAGCGCCGCCGCCAAAAGCTCATCGAAGAGACGCCGAGCCCTAAAATCGACGACTCGATGCGAAAAAAAATCGGAAACTGCGCCATCGACATCGTCCGCGCCGCGAAATATCATTCCGCAGGAACCGTTGAATTTCTTCTCGATGAAAAGGGGAACTTCTATTTCATGGAAGTCAATACCCGGATTCAAGTCGAGCATACGATCACCGAAGAGCTGACGGGGATCGACCTCGTGCAGCAGCAAATCCGGATCGCCCGCGGAGAAAAACTCTCGTTCAAGCAAAAAGAGATCGAGTTCGAGGGCCATGTCTTCGAATTTCGGATCAACGCCGAAGATCCGGCCCGCAATTTCGCACCTTCTCCCGGACAGCTCGAACATTATATCCCTCCAGGAGGGCCCCACGTCCGGATCGATAGCGCATGCTATAGCGGATACCGGATACCTCCCAACTACGATTCGATGATCGCTAAGCTGATCGTCAAGGGGAAGACCCGTTCCGAAGCCATCGCCCATGCGAAGCGGGCCCTTCGGGAATTCCATATTGCAGGGGTTCATTCCACGATCCCATTTCATCAATACATGCTCGATGACAAGCGGTTTTTGACTCATGAATACACCATCAACTACATCGATCAACTCCTCAATGAAGGGTGCATATTCACTCTCCCCAAGTAGGATGAAGGGGATCATCTTGGCGGGCGGCAGCGGCACCCGGCTCTACCCTGTCACTCTGGCGGTTTGCAAGCAGCTTCTTCCCATTTACGACAAGCCGATGATCTATTACCCGCTCTCCGTCCTCATGATGGCCGGAATCCGAGAGATTTTGATCATTTCCACACCTGACGATACGCCCCGCTTCGAAAAGCTTTTTGGAGACGGCTCTCATCTAGGCCTCCAGGTTTCTTATGCCGTCCAGCCCCATCCGGGCGGTTTAGCCCAGGCCTTTATCGTCGGAGCTTCATTTGTCCAAACAAGCCCTGTCTGCCTGATTCTTGGCGACAACTTGTTTTATGGACACGATTTCGAGAGATTCCTTCGGGAATGCGCTGCTCTGACATCTGGAGGGCTGATTTTCGGATACAGAGTCAAAGACCCAAATCGGTATGGGGTTGTCCACTTCGACAAGGAAATGCGGGCGATCGACATTGAAGAAAAGCCCGCCGCGCCGAAATCTCCCTATGCCGTTCCCGGCCTTTACTTCTATGGCCCAGAGGTGGTCGAGATCGCCCGCTATTTGAAGCCCTCTGCCCGCGGAGAGGTGGAGATCACTGACGTCAACAGGATTTATCTCCATGAAAAACAGCTGACCGTGCGTCTGCTCGGCCGAGGTTATGCCTGGCTCGACACCGGCACGTTCGATTCTTTCCAGAAAGCCTCCCTCTTTGTCCAAGCCATCCAAGATCGGCAAGGGATCAAGATCTCCTGCATAGAGGAAATAGCCTACCGGCAGGGCTACATCGGCAAGGGAGATCTTCTCAGAATGGCAGGACGATACTCTAACAACGAGTACGGCAAATACCTTTGCCAAATCGCGGCCGAAGATTTTTCTTAGATTGTACTTGCATTCATTTCAAAAAATTTATACATAAAAGTGTTGAAGAGCGCGCGTGCTGCGGTAGCTCGAGAGCGCGAGAAACAAGGAAGAATTCACATGGCAATGAAAAAAAGAAAAACGAAAGCGAAAGCAAAAAAAACAAAAAGAAAATCATCAGGATTGACTCAGCTCCAGTATCATCTCTCTCCCGAGCTTGCGGACGTCGTAGGCACTAAAAAAGCGACGCGCCCCCAGGTTGTGAAAAAAATCTGGGTGTATATCAAGGCGAAAAAATTACAAGATACGAAACATCGAAGAATCATCAATCCAGACGCAAAGCTTGGAGAAGTGCTCGGCAGACGGCCGATCGACATGCTAAAGATGGCCGGAGCGATCAGCAAGCACCTGAAGAAAGCGTAAGAATGCAGGGTAGATGCAAAACACTCCTTTCGTTTTGCATCTACTTCATCATATAATCAATTCGCCATCCCCAAACTCCAAAGGCAGATTGTAAAATGAGACTTGCATGCTACTTGATGTTCATAGGGGCAGTTGGTTTTTGTTTTGGCGATGAGGCCGCATCCGGTCTTGCCCCCTCTCCGCAAAAAGAGTTTTTTTCTGAAGCCTCGCAGGATCAGTTTGTCTACACCATTCTCTACGATTTGCTCGGCAAAATGGACGCTGGCACCTATCTCGAAATTGGCGCAAGCCATCCTAAGACGAACAACAATACCTATTTTTTCGAGAATATGCGGGGATGGACAGGAGTGAGCATAGATATTTCTACAAGATTCAAGTCTCACTGGCAAACCTCCCGAAAGAACCCTTTGGTGATTGCAAACGCAATGGAGGTTGACTATATTCAGCTGCTCGAATCCTTTCCGCCAGTGATTGATTATCTTTCTCTAGATATAGACCGTGGCTATGACCTTGTTTTGCAAAAAATACCGTTCGATAAGCATATCTTCAAAGTGATCACGATCGAGCATGATGCTTATCGATTCGGCGGTGTCTATAGAGAAGGGGAGCGCAAGATCCTCGCAAATCTCGGGTATCATATGTTATGTGCAAATGTTCGCATCGACGGACACGCATTTGAGGATTGGTGGGTTCATCCCAGCATATTCCCTTCCCACATATTCTCCGAGCTGACATCTTTGGATTTGAACTCCAGAGAACACGGTCAGATTCTGCAGATTCTCCGAAGCGGCCTTTGAACGGGCATTTGGGCTCGGGTTATTCTGCGACCGCTCAAAAAGTGTGAAAAATGCCAACTTCTCTGCATAAAATTTCGGCGTTCTTTCGGCATTATCCGATTCCGCTTTTTACCATCTGCGGCCTCGTCCTCGGAATCGTCTGCAAATTCAGTGTAGCCAACCCTGCGATTAGCCATTGGATTTGGTTTGCGACTTTGATTCTCGGCGCCATTCCGATCGTCTACAAGACATCTCTCGGGATGCTGAAGGGCCATTTCGCTTCCGATATCGTCGCCATGCTCGCGATTGTCACGGCGATCTTGATGGACCAGGCGTTTGCCGGAGCCGTTGTGGTGCTGATGCAATCTGGGGGGGAGGCGATCGAAGATTTCGGCTTAAGAAGAGCGACCTCTTCCTTAGAGGCCCTCATCGCGAGAGCCCCTCGCGAGGCCTTCCGTAAAATGGATGGACATATCGAGAAGATCGAGATCGGGCAAATCCGGGTGGGCGACATTTTGATCGTCCGCACCGGGGATCTTGTTCCGGTAGATGGGACGATCCTCACGGGCACTTGCGAAATCGACGAATCGGCCCTAACCGGAGAGCCGCTGGCTCGCGGAAAAGGGCCAGGGGATGGAGTCTATAGCGGCAGCGTCGATGTCAACGGATCATTCGAGATGAGAGCCGATAAACTAAGCAGTGAGAGCCAGTATGCGAAAATCATCGAACTCGTCAAGAAAGCGCAGATGGAAAAAGCCCCCATCCAGCGCCTCGCCGACCGGTACGCGGTCGTCTTTACCCCTCTGACATTGGGGTTTGCGGCCCTAGGATACTTTTATACCGGCGATCCGACCGCTATTCTTTCTGTCCTTGTCGTCGCGACACCTTGTCCTTTGATTCTTGCAACCCCCTTGGCTGTCATCAGCGGAATGAATAAGGCTGCGGAGCTCGGCATCATCGTCAAAGGGGGCACCCCCATGGAGCAGGCCGGACAGGCGCGCGCCGTTGTTTTCGACAAAACCGGAACGATCACTTACGGAACCCCGGTGATCGAAAAAACGGTTCCCTTCGAGGAGGTGTCGGAAGAGGATCTTCTACAAAAGGCCGCAGCGGTCGAACAACTCTCTTCCCATTCTTTGGCTTTGGCGTTTGTCGATAAGGCGCTCGAATTCGGAAAGGCGCTTCCAGTGCCCTCCGATCCAAAAGAAATCCCTGGAAGGGGAGTTATTGGAACTCTAGAGGGCAAGGCATACCTGGTCGGCTCTTTTCTCTTTATCGAAGAAGAGCTAGGGAAGGGCTGCCTTGCAAAATGGAGCGGGATCATCGATCGCACTACGCTCGAAGGGAAACAGCTGGTATTCATCGCGGATCGCGAGCGTCCTCTTGGCTGTTTTGTCGTCACCGACCGGATCCGGCCAGGAGTTCCTGAGATGGTCGAGCATTTATATGCGCTTGGCATCGATCAAGTGGTTATGCTGACCGGCGATATCGAAAGCACCGCCCAAAGGGTCGCTTCGGCGGCGGGAATCAAAACCGTCGCATCGCAGCTTTTGCCGGTGCAAAAACTCGAGATGATCAAGAAAATCGAAGAAACCCATCCCGCTCTCATGGTCGGCGATGGGATCAATGACGCTCCCGCGCTGGCCGCCGCGACGGTCGGGATTGCCATGGGAGCCCATGGCAGCGGCATCTCCGCGGAGGCCGCGGATATCGTGCTCTTAGAGGACGATCTGACGAAGGTCGAAGATACGATCCGGGTCAGCCGTAGGATGCTCTATATCGCTAAACAGTCCATTTTCATCGGAATGGGCCTCAGCATTCTCTTGATGATCATCGCCGCGTCGGGACGGATCGCCCCCGCAGTGGGGGCCCTTTTGCAAGAGGTGATCGACGTCATCGTGATTTTAAACGCCCTGCGCGCACGTTAGGGAATGTCCCTAAAAGTTCTCGAGGTGGCGGACATGCCGAAGATGCTCTTGGATCCCGTTTGCGATCTCATCTGGGTCGTCGGTCAGGCGGATCAGATCGAAATCTCCCTTCGAGATATTGCCTTGCGCGAGCATGGTAGAGCGGAGCCAGTCCAATAATCCTTTATAATAGTCTTTTCCAACGAGATAGATGGGGAAGGGTTTGATTTTTTGGGTTTGGATCAGCGTCAAAGCCTCAAAAAATTCGTCCAGGGTCCCGTAACCACCCGGCAGGATGACAAACGCCTTCGCATACCGGACGAACATCACCTTTCTCACAAAGAAATACCGAAAGTTGATTTCGTAGCGAGTATCGATGTAGGCGTTGGCTTTTTCCTGCACTCTGAGATTGATGCAGAGGCCGCACGACTTTCCCCCGCTTTCTTGCGCGCCCTTATTCGCGCTTTCCATGATTCCCGGACCGCCGCCTGTGATGATTCCAAAGCCCTTGGCAGCGATTTTTTTCGCGATTTCCTCCGCAAGCCGGTAGTATTTTGCGTCTTTGGGGTTCGGATTTGTCGACCCGAAGATCGCCACCGCAGGCCCCAAGGATGCCATCATCTCGAAGCCGTCGACGAATTCGGCCATGATTCGGAAAATCCGCCACGAATCAGGAACGTCCCCAGGGTTTAGAGGAGGGGGCGACGCTTCAGGAAAACTCATAGGAGTCCTTTTGCAAAAGCTCTCCTTGCCTTCCGGCGCAAGGCGACTCTTGCCGTGCGGCCGTAAGCCACTTCATGGAGATTTTCGATGGCGATGAAGGCGCTTGGATCCTCTCTCAGGACGATCTCTTTGAGTTCAGCGAGATCGAGCCGCTCCACGATAATGAAAAGGATGTCCCTGTCTTCTCCGGAATAGCCTCCTTTCCCCTTGATGAAGGTGAGCCCTAAGCCGAGTTCGTGAGTGATGATTTTGCTCAATTTTTCCGGTTTGGAGCACATGATCAGGACCGATTTCAACTCTTCCAAACCGGCGATCACGAGATCCATCGTCTTGAACGCGACGATATAGGTCATGAGGGAGCGGAGCGCGATATGCCAGTCGTTGAAAATCCAACCGTAGGCTCCAAATACGAAGATATTGAGGAAGAAAATGACCTGTCCGACGGTAAACCCTTTTTTCCGGTTGATGATGATCGCCATGATTTCCGTGCCATCGGTGCATCCGCCGTTGCGGATGATCATCCCGGCGCCGGCTCCCAGCATGGCCCCGCCGATGACGATCGCCTCGAGAACATCAGATGAAAATGAAGGAAGCCTCTCTAAAAGGAGGAGAAAAATAGCGAAGAAGAAGATCGCAGCGAGCATGTGGACGACGAAGGAGCGGCGGATATGCCGCCAAGCGAGATAAACGAACGGAAGGTTGAGGATGACGAGGAAATAGGAAATATAGGAATTTCCATAGATGCGGGCAAGGATCATGGAAACGCCGACGACGCCGCCGTCAATCAATTCGTTCGGGACCAAGAAAACCCGCAGGGCCAATGCGGCAAAAAATGCGCCGACCATCATTCCGAAGAAGCTGGTTGCGATATGAATGAATTTCTTCTTTTTCGTAGTTTGAGGTTGCGGCATATCCAGCTTCTAGTGATAAAAATTTCAGAATAATCAGACTCGCGATGTTTGTCAAAAATTCGCGGGAGACGGGGCTCGAACCCGCAACTTCCGCCGTGACAGGGCGGTGCTCTAA
>CAYTXY010000050.1:0-10510 GCA_964441355.1 uncultured bacterium | reverse complement strand
GCCTATCTCGATATCTTTTCTTGCAAACCGTATGACATCGAAGTCGCCAAAGCCGTAGTAAAACGGTTTTTCATGCCTCGAAAAATCAGAACGACCTATTTGACAAGACAGGCTTAGGACGCGGATACGAGCGTGCCCTTCCGGCGCCAGCGCCCGATGGCAGCTGGTTCGATGGATGGGCAATCTTTGAGAAAGATTTTTTGTAAAGGAAGATCAAGAAGCGCATCAAGCGTCCGGCCTGTAACCTTTGGACATGATGTGAGACAAAGAGAGCGAAGTTCTCGGTTTTTGAGGGCAATCAGGCATTCATCGTTAATTTCTGGGCAGTTTTCAAGCGTGATGTAGTTCAGATAAATATTTTTTGCCAGCAAGTCAAGAAAAGCCCCCGGCCTCAGCAATCGTGCATCTTCAAGAAATATTACGGAGATCGGTGGAAGGATCTCAAATAGTCGATTCCAATCGGTTTCGGAAAAATTCTCGCCATTGAGTCCAAGGTCGGTCAGGCACCCGAGTTTTTGGAGCCAACAAATCGTCAATGATGGATTCAAAGATTTGCACTGAAGCAGGTTGAGCAGCCTGAGGTGAGGCGAGGGGGCATCGATGGAGGCTGTGAGTTCATCCAACCCGCGAAGGTCGATTTCCTCCAGCTTCGGGCAGGAATGGATCAATCGATTGACCCCGGTATCTGAAACAAGAAGACAGTGGGAAAGATCGGCGCGCGTTAGACGGGGCCAAAAAACCGAATAGCGGCTGATAAATTCATCAGTTACAAATAACCGATGCGATAAATTCAACGTTCTAATTTGATCTCCCTTTTCTTGCAATTGGGTTAAATGAGTCTCTGTGAGAGTTTCTTTCTCGGATAAGTCCAGATGCAGGGGAGTGTAAGCGAGGGCGCGACGTGGAGCGAATGATTTTGTGGCGTAGAGGGAGTTCAAGGTGTTGAGTTTGGAAGTGATTTTTTTTTCTAACTCGCTGCTTAAATCGGGCCGAAAGAGGCGTTCCTTTTCCTCGGGATCGTTTCCTAAGTGGTAGAGTTCTTTCTTTCCCGATGTTCGATTGAGGATGCATTTCCAGGGACCGGCTCTTATCGCGGCAAAGGATTCTTGAAAAGGGTGTAGGAAAAAATGGGGATTGCAACTTTTATTCAGTAAAAGAGATTCCCCCATTCCGTGGTGGTGGGATCCAATGTTGAGAAGATCGAGCAGCGTCGGCAGCAGATCGACTTGCGAGCAAGGCTCGGCAAAGATGAGAGGCTTTTTGAGTTTCCCTTTGGCCAAGAGAAGCAAAGGGACGTGAATGTTTTCCTGATAAAGGTGGCGATTGACCAGAGATTTTTCGCCTCGCTCCCCTAATTCTTGTCCATGATCTCCGAAGATAAAAATGAGGGTTTTTTCCATAAGGCCTGATTTTTCAAGTCGTCCTAGCCACTGGCCGAGCGCCCAGTCCGCATAGGAAAAGGTTTGAAAGTAGGGATGACCCTCCACTTTCCCTTTCCAGGAATTCGGAAGCAGCCACGGGTGATGGCAGCTCGCCGTGAGAAGGGTTAAAAAAGCAGGATTTTTCCTTGCCCTAAGCCAAGAAAGTGCTTTTTTGTAGATCCACTCATCGTGGACCCCCCAGCTTGTCGATTCGGCATCCGGAAATGTTGCGATCATGTCGCTTTTGCTTATAATTTCCTGGAAATCGTTCATCTCGAAGAAGCGCTCCCAGGATTGGAACGATCCCGATCCCCCAAGAATCATCCCATTTTCATAACCTTGTTCTCGGAGAATTTGTGGGATTCCCCTTAGGGGGAGGTTTAAGTATGAGCGTAAGTACGAGGGATGAAACATGGGAAGGATCCCAAATAGGGATGAGATCATGGCCGATGACGTCAATAACCCATTCGAGTGGAATTGAGAAAATAAAATTCCCTCTTTAGACCATTTGTCAAAGGAGGGCGAAAGACCGAAAGAGCTTCCCAGAACCCCAATGTTTTTTGCACGGAAGGATTCGAGGAAAAGAAAAATGACATGAGGCCGATCTCCCCCCTTCATCTCTAACGTAAACCGGCGGTTTTCTTCGGGAGTCGGGCCACGAAAACGAAAAGTTGGGGAGGCTCGTTGAGGGGCAGCTCTAATAGATCGAAATCGAAGGGCGCGAAGAAGATCCGATTCCCAGAGAAAAAAGACATTGGACCGCTCTTCCCTGGGGCTGGATGCGCAGAAAGGGACAAGGCCGAGGCCGCTTAGGAACAAGACCTCTGGAAGGGAGGGAAAGCTCGCGGGTGGTAGAAAGCGCCCGAGGAAGCATCCGAAAATAGAGCAGGCGAGAAAAAGGCCCATTTTTCCCCAAGGAGCTGACATCCGAAAGGCAGGAAACTCGAGAATATAGGAAAAAAGAGCAGGGCGGAGCCGCACCCCGGCGATTTGAAAGAGGAAACGGTCCGCTAAAGAGAAAACGATCAGAAAATCGAAAAAAAGGAGCTGGAGGGAAATGGGAAGAAGAGAAAAGACGAGAGCGCATTGGCAGGAAATGCCCAGATCTTCGATCCAAGAAGACTTGCGCAAGAGTCGGAAGAGAAAAAATATCCCAATCAGGTTCAGAGGTTGCTAATGGGGTGTTATGAGGTCGTGGAAATATTCATTTCGAATGTAGGAAATGAGAGTTGCGTTCAAGTCGTTTGTTTTCGTTGAGCCATAGGGTTTTACAAGCATGTTGTAAAGCTCTTTGGCGTCGGCTTTGGCGCTCGGCGAGCCTGGCTTCTTATTCGCTAGCTTTTCGCAAATGGCAGCTAGGGAGTCGCCCGTATTGCCGCTTCCCGGAGGCGATTCCAAAGGAAGGTTCCACATACTTTCGAGGAGATCCGTATAGCTGCTCCCGGCTCCATGGGTCTTCAGACCCTCAAAAAGGGCGATGAGGAGGTTTGCGCACGTTTGAGCGGCCGTGAAATTGTCCGGAGGGGAAAAGTTGTTATAAGAGTTATTCCAGCCGCTCTTCCCATTGAAAAAATTATCCAGATCGTCTTGAACTTCCCCCCCTGTCCCGCCCCACGAATAAGAATAGTTTACGTTGTTAAACCAGTAGTGGGTATCCTGATCATTGGTGACGATATTGAAAAGTCTCGTTTCAAAACTATCGCTATCTGCGAACTTGGACTGTAAGGTCAAAATATTTGCGTCCGGTATTTTTCCGTCCGTTCCTGGAGTGCAGAGATCCGCAATGGAAGGCCCTCCCAGAACGGGATCGGGAGTAATCAGATACTTATAAACAATCGCATCTTCCGATCCTGCCGGCGGGGGGTGCGATTTCCAGTAGGCCACCAGCGTATGGATGGCGTTTGCCGCGGCGCCGGTAAAATCGAAAGAGGGACTTGACCAATTTTGTCCCATACTATGGAAAATAGCCCAGAGCTGATTCATCGCATCGCATACGTCGGGAGGCTCTGGAGGGAGATCTCCTACATTCGTTGGAGGAGGAGTCGGGGGGATGTTTTCAATTCTCATAGGAAAATTTGTCTTTAATCGTGCTCGTCGCCAGATTCCCCTCTTCTGGAGGACCTGGGATTATTTTCCGATATGATTTGCGAGTGCCGGATATAGTAGTGGTAGGAGGTCCCAGCCAAGAGTCCTAAGAGTGCGAAATAGAGAAAAGGGATGAAGATGGCGACGACGATTTTCACTACGCCGAGTACGATCTCCGTGATCTTCTCTTGTTTGAAAGTAAAGCTGTAAAGCTGTTTTAACCCCTTTTCGACAGGAGCCGGGAAAAACACCGCGACGAGCGCTCCAAGGGTCATAAAAATAATCGAGAGCGCTGGCCCAGTGAAAAAGTCGTAGCAGCTCGAAATCGCTGCGATGATCATTGCAATCACTGAGAAGATTTCGGTCGTATGCTTGCTTGCAAACCCCTCAAGTTCATGGACAGAGACCCCTTCTTTTAATTTATCTGCGAACTTGTTTTTGGCCATGTTACTCCTGAGTGTGACGCATATTGCTTCAATCTGCATTAAAATCTTTATTTAATTTATTTGCAATCTCGTCTCTGGCTGCGCTGCTGGAGCGCCGCTCATATCCTTTTCATGATCAGTTGCTATTTTCTCTCTTATCTTTTTTTTTCCAATCTTTTAAACTCTGGATCTTTAAGTTAAGAAATAAAGATGTCGCCACGCATTTTTTATCCTTTTTACCCTGAGCGCATCCTTTGGACGGGAGTGGCTGTCCTCTCTCTGGCCTCTTGCGCTGGCGTGATATTTTTGGTTTTTTGGCTAAAGTTTTCGCCGCTCCTCCCCTTCTCGGCAGAAAGAGCGCCAAAAACCGTTGGCAAGGAAGGCAAGTTTCTGACTTTCTCCTTTCATCTCAAGGAGGTTCCGGTCACTTTTCCTCTCCCGCGCGTTGAGCCTGAAATGACCTTTTCTTTCGATCCTCCCAGGCCAGATGGGAGCGGGAGGAGCGGGGATCTTTTTGTCCGGTTCAAACAATCCGCGCAGTCGAGAAGGGTCTCTTTGCCCTGCCGCATCGACCTGCTGTTCAATGGAAGCGCGCTCTCCTTCGGAAGCCCAGATTCGCAGTTTTGGTTGGAATTAACGCAACTTCCCGAAGGGAAGATTCAGGGGGTGGTGTGGATCCAGACGGCAACCAAGGAGAAGATGGAAGCCGAAACGTTCATCGCATCGCCCCAGGCGAGCCCTTTGCAGGGAGCTTTGGAGTTTGCCGAGGGGTCTCCTTTCCGAATTTTAGGAGAGGCGCGCTTTCTCGGGCACGATGTGTTTGCAGAAAAATATGGAGGGAAGCAAACTTTACGGCTTGCCGTGGGGGGGCAGGGGAATTCGCAAATTCTGGATCTTCGGGAAAAAGAATGGATTGTGTGGAAAGACGGCTCTTGGATGAAGGGAAATTTGGACGCAAAACCCGAAGCGGCGAGTCGAATCGAATCGGTGGACTCGAAAGCTCTCATTCTTGAAGGTTGGAATGGGGAGGCTCACGTCCGCCTTTCCTTGCCCTCTTCTCCCCCAGCTCCTTTCAAGATGCGGGGCGAGGAAATTTTTAATGCGATCCGGGTCCGATCCGAGAAGCAAATCAGCTGCATGATGGAAAAGCAATGTTTGATCTTGAAGGCCGGCGATTGGGTCTTGAAAGTCAATGGGCGCTGGAAGACGTTGAGGAAAAAAGAGGAAAAGGAGGCGTACAACTGCGGGAAAATGGGGGGGGAGCTATTCATTTTTGAAAAAATCGAGTCCAAACAAGGCCAAAAATCGATTTCCGGATTTCTCTTCAACCCAGAAAAAACCCAAGTCGTTCCTATCGATTTGCCCGTGAATAAAAATCGGAGAGAGGCCAAAGAGAAATGAAAAGTTTTCTCGTTTTTTTCATTTCCGCCCTGGCCGTTTTTTTCGGAGAGCTTCCTAATTTGGCTCCTGACGCGGAAGGGGCTCAAAACTTCAATACAACGCTTGCCGACCTAAGGGGACGTTTAAAAGATCGATTCGAAAAAGCTGCAGCTCTTGCTGATACGGGAGCCGATGAGGTCGAATTCCGGAATCTTCTAGCGGAAGTCAAATCGCTGAAGCACGAAATCGCTCTTCTCGAGGAGCAGTGGCGCTCTGCCGCTGTCCGGGAGTCTACGACCGAAGATGGCGCCTATGCCCTCTGGGATGTAGGCGAAACGACCTTGGCCCAATTGATCATGGAATATGGCGCGAGCGACCATCTCTATATCATTCCGCAGGAGCTGAGCGGAATGAAGGTCAGCCTTTTCTCCAGCATCCCCCTTCCCAGGGAATCATGGAGCGAAATGATCGAAATCCTCTTAGCTCAAAATGGCATCGGGGCAAAAAAGTTAAATCCGTTTGCCAAGCAGCTTTATATCCTAAAGCTCGACCCCTCCGCCATCCAAGGGATTGCTACCGAAAAAGACCTGCCGCTATTTCCGAACCACGCCCGTCTTTTTTTCGTCTTCTCCCCCCCTCCCGAACAGCTTCGGTCGGTACAGTCGTTTTTCGAGCGCTTTTCAGACCCCAAGCAAACGACCGTGCAATCGATCGGCTCTAAGGTGGCCCTGGTAGGAAGCCGCGAAACAATCGAAAAACTGATCGGCCTTTACAACGCGGTATGGGACAAGGGCAAAGGGAAAGTCGTCAGGCTGTTCAATGTGACGAAGGTCACCCCGTCCGAGGCGGAAAAGGTTTTAAAGGCCGTTTTCTCCGACGGAAGCGCAAGGGGGCGGCCCACTTACTACCCTCCTGCCGCTGACGAACTTTCCATCCTTACCTTGCCTCAAGGGCTTGTTCTCATCGGTGAAACCGAGACGGTGGATCGAGGGCATCGGATTCTTTCCGATTTGGAATCCCAGCTTGAAGATCCCGGGGAGAAAATCATTTACTGGTATTCCTGCAAACACTCCAATCCAGAAGATATCGCGGAGGTTCTCGAGCAAGTTTACGATTCTCTGATCGGATCCAACTTCGAAAGAAGAGCAGAAGCCCTGCCAGTGCCTGTCTTTCCTCCTCCTCCACCCCCGCCTCCTCCTGCGGCAGAACCGGGTCAGCTGCCGGGGCCCATTTATCCTCCCGCGAACATCCCCTTCAATCCGATTTTGCCAGCCACGGCTCCTTTCGTACAGGGGGCGGTTTTGGATAGGACTCAAAGAACCGCCTTCGGAAACTTCATCGTAGATACAAAGACCTCTTCTGTCCTTATGGTCGTGCGAAGGGAGGAGCTGCCAAAGATCAAGTCGCTTTTAAAAAAACTCGATGTGCCGAAGCGGATGGTTCAGCTCGATGTTCTTTTGGTGGAAAAGAAATTGACCGATCACAAGCAGATCGGGATCAATCTGCTCAAATTGGGGACGAGCTCCAGCAACACAACGCAAAACGCCCTTACGTTCAATAACGAAGAGAGAGCCGTCCATAAGGGGATTTTACAATTTATGTTCAGCCGGACCGGCCATGATGGGCCCGGCTTCGATTTGACTTATAATTTCCTTTTGGCCCAGGAAGATGTGCGGATCAACGCCAACCCTTCCGTTTTGGCCATCAATCAGACCTCGGCGACGGTTTCGATCGTAGAGGAGATATCGATCGATAATGGCGCTATCCCTGTGCAGCTTGCCGCGGGGGGCGTTACTTTCGAGAGGTCTTTTACCCGTGCGCAATATGGAATTACGATCATCCTGACCCCCACGATCCATATCGCCGAGGAATGCGAGGGACAGGCAGCCGGGTTTGTCACCTTGGATACCAATCTCGAATTCGACACGACCCACCACTCCTTCAACGACAGGCCGCCCGTCAATCGGCGCCACATCGAGAACCAGGTATGTGTCGCAGATGGCGAAACCGTCATTTTGGGGGGCTTAAGGCGGAGAATGGAAGAAGACAGCCGGGAAAAAATCCCCTTTTTGGGAGATTTGCCCGGCATCGGGAAGCTTTTCGGCCTTACGAAAATGCACGATACGAATACCGAGATGTTCGTCTTTATCACGCCGCGGATCGTCCGGAACCCCGTCGATGATTTGCGTCGCATCCGCCAAAGCGAATATCAGATGCGCGCAGGCGACATCCCCGAATTTCTAGAAAGGCTCGACGAAGCGAAAAATCAGCAGCGGAAAAACCTGTTCGAAAACAGCATGAAAATGTTTTTTGATATGTACTGAAGATGACAGACGTACGTTCCATTGCCGAAAGATTTGGCTTAGAGGTATGCGAAGAGATCGAATCGTTCGCTTTCGTGCGAGATAAAACCTCGATCATCCCCTATCTTTTCGCCAAGCAAAAGGGGATCTTGCCTCTTTCCATGAATGATAAAGGGGTGATGGTCGCCGTCGCCGATCCGCTGGACCTCGACTCTCTCGAGGAGCTCCGCCTTATGATCAAAAAAACGGTCATTCCCGTTTACTCCCCTCGGCAAGTTATCGAAGCGGCCATCGAGCGGTGCTACAGCCAAAAAGATGCGGAGACAAAGCGGTTTTTTTCCGATTTGGAAAAAGGGTCTCTGCCAAGCGCCCACGAGGAGCAAAATGATGAATATGACCTTCTGGAGCAATCGGAAGAGAATCCAGTGGTGCGGCTCGTCAATACTCTCCTTTCCGAAGCGATTCAGCAAGGGGCGTCCGATGTACATTTTGAGCCTACCGATACCGGCCTCGCGATTCGATACCGGATCGACGGCGTTTTGCAAAAAAGGCATGTTCCCCCTAAAGAATTCCAGCAACAGATCCTCACCCGCATCAAAGTGATGGCCAAGATGGACATCGCGGAACACCGCTTGCCTCAAGACGGGCGGATCAAGCTCAAAGTGGGTGGCCGCGGCATCGATTTTCGCGTCAGCACCCTTCCTATCATCCATGGGGAAAGGATTGTGCTCCGTATTCTCGACAAAGGGAGTGTCCTTTTGGGACTCGATCGGATCGGAATGCCGGAGGCCGTTTTGAAAGCCTTCCGCAAGCTTATCCATACCCCTGAAGGCATTGTCCTCGTCACGGGCCCTACCGGAAGCGGGAAGACCACCACCCTTTATAGCGCCCTTTCGGAAGTGAATGCCGCGGAGATGAATATCATTACCATCGAAGACCCCGTCGAAATTCGCCTTGCGGGCATCTCTCAGATGCACGTGAATCGCAAGATCGAGCTCGATTTTTCCAAGGGGCTTCGCCACATCCTCCGCCAAGATCCCGACGTGATTATGATCGGAGAAATCCGAGATAAAGAGACGGCTGAGATCGCGATACAATCTTCCCTCACCGGGCACCTGGTGCTCAGCACCTTGCATACAAACGACGCCCCTTCTGCCCTCACGCGGCTCTCAGACATGGGAATCGAACCTTATCTTCTCGCTTCCTCCATTTTGGGAGTTTTGGCCCAGAGGCTTGTCAGGCGGATTTGCCCTCACTGTAAGACAGGGTATCATCCATCCAAGGAAGAGCTTCATGAGCTCGGCTTGAAAAAGGAGGAAATCCAAGGGGGAGCCCTTTTTCGGGGCGCGGGCTGCGGCCACTGTTTCAATACAGGCTATAAGGGAAGGTGCGGCATTTACGAATTGATGATGGTCTCTTCGAGAATAAAGGCGCAAGTTCTCAGGAGCCAAGATGCGGAAGAGCTGAAAAAGGCTGCCCTTTCCCAGCACATGGTCTCGCTCTTCGAAAGAGGGGTTGAGCTCGTAGCTCACGGCATCACGACCTCTGCCGAGGTGCTCCGTGTCACCCGCATCGCGGAAGTAGAGAGCTGATATGCCTCTTTATCAATACCAAGCCATTTCGGAAGATGGGAAAAAGATCGGAGCCAGCATCGAGGCGGAAAGCCTTCAAGAGGCGAAACAAAAATTGATCCGCCGCCACATTGCCCTGATCAAAATCTCTCTTTTGAGCGATGGTGAGATCCAAAAAAAACCCCTTTCCAAAAAGGAAGTCCTCTCTTTGACCCGGGAACTTGCCAGGCTCATACAAGCAGGGCTTCCCCTTTTCGAAGGGATTTCGGCCCTGGAAGAAAAATACCGAGGTCAAAAACCCCACAAAATCCTTCTCGACACCCTCGAGCAGGTGAAAATCGGTCACCCTCTTTCCCGCGCTCTCTCCCGCCATCCCAACTCGTTCGATATTCTCTATGTTTCCATGGTCGCGAATTCAGAGAAAACCGGAAGCTTGGCGCCCTGCCTAACCGAACTTGCCGAGTTAATTGCGCGCCAGCTCTATATCCGCAAGCAGATCCTGTCCGCGCTCCTCTACCCCGCGCTGCTGGCCGTTTTTTCACTCGTCGTCCTCTCAACGCTCCTCTTTTTCGTCATCCCGTCGCTCCAAGAGCTTTTCGATGGACGCGCTCTGCACCCCTTCACTCAAATCGTCTTTGCCGCAAGCAGCTTTGCCTGCAATTCGAAAATTTTCTTAAGCCTTCTTTTAGCGTTATGTGGGGGGGCGGGCATTCTCGCCGCCACCTCAAAAAAATGGCAAAACCAGATTCTAAAAGTTTGCATGCGGCTGCCCATCTTAAATCATCTTATGGCTAAAATCGCTTTTGTCCGCTTCTCGCGCGCCGCAGCGACGCTCCTCGAAGGGGGGCTTCCTCTCATCAATGCTTTTGCACAGGCGCGCACGGTGATGCGACACCCCAAGCTCGAAGAAGTGATCGCGGCGGCGGAAAGTCGGATCGCGCATGGCGAGCCGCTCTCTGCTCCTTTTGCCAACCAGCCCTTGATTCCCCCTCTCGTTGCACGAATGCTAGGGATCGCAGAGCAAAGCGGTAAACTTTCATTTACGATGCAGCAAATCGCTGAAATCTACGAAGATGAATTGGAGACGACGCTGACCCGTTTCGCGAGTCTTGCCCAACCAGCCCTTCTTCTCTTTCTCGGCGGCCTCATCGGGTTCATTCTGCTTTCAGTCTTATTACCCCTTACGGACGTAAGCACTTTTGTTAATTAGGAGATCACATGAAAAGAAAAAAAAGAGCTCTCACTCTGCTAGAAATTATGATTGTCATATTCTTGATCACGTTAATTACAGGCGCGATCGGATACAATATGAAAGGCTCGCTGGA
>CAYTXY010000049.1:0-10773 GCA_964441355.1 uncultured bacterium | reverse complement strand
GAAGGAATTTCCTAAAATTGCCTATCCTGTCCATCCTGCCATCCTGTTATTTTTTTCTCTGAATAACACAATTCTGAGAGCTCTAAAAGGGTTGTAGGTCACGGGGAATGTTCGCAAAGCGCTATTTTCTTCTCGGTGCTCTCGTTTGCTCGGTGTGCTCGGTGTTAAATATTCCCTTTATGCAACAAGGTCCTGAAAAATACCCATATCTTTTATGAGGAGAAATCGTCATAATGATCCTGAATTTTGGTGGATATGGGATTTAAAAGTTTAAATTTAGACGAAAAAATTATCAATGAGCTCGAAAAAGCCGGGTTGACAACCCCGACCGCGATCCAGGAGCGGGCGATCCCGATGATTTTGGAAGGGAGCGACCTGAGGGCCTCCGCTCAAACCGGGACGGGTAAAACGGCCGCATTCGTATTGCCGGCGCTTCATCGACTCGCCAAACCATGCCGGCCCGGAAGAGGCCCGCGGGTCCTCATCCTGGCCCCTACCCGCGAGCTGGCCATGCAGGTAGGTAACGTGGCGGCGAAATACGGCAGCGGCTTGCCCCATCTCAAAACGGTCTGCATTTTCGGCGGGGTCCCTTATCCGATGCAAAACCGGCAGCTAAGCAGGCCCTACGATATTCTCGTGGCAACGCCAGGGCGGCTCATCGATCATCTGGAGCGGGGCCGCATCGATCTGAGCCGAGTCGAGCTCTTCGTTCTCGACGAAGCGGATCGAATGCTCGATATGGGATTTATCGAACCTGTGGAACACATTGCTGAACAATTGCCAAAGGGGCGCCAAACGCTCCTCTTCTCCGCCACATTGAGCAAAGAGGTCCGCAAGCTCTCGTAAAAACTTTTGAAAAATCCTCTAGAGGTCGCCATCTCCCCCGAAAAAGCGAAGCACGACCAGATTACTCAGCATTTCGAAGCCGTCGAGAATATCGGCCATAAGCACCGCCGTCTGGATGAAATTCTGAAACTGCCAGAGCTCAATCAGGCCATCATCTTTACAGCGACCCAGCGGAGCGCCGACGAACTGGCCGATAAGCTATCCGTTGATGGGCACGATGCCAGCGCGCTCCATGGCGGCATGAACCAAAGGCAACGAACGCGAACCATCACCTCCTTCAAACAGAATCGACTCCGCATTCTCGTCGCAACCGATGTGGCTGCTAGGGGGATTGATGTTTTGACCATCAGCCATGTCGTGAATTTCGATCTGCCAATGAGCGGCGAAGATTACGTCCACCGGATCGGGCGGACCGGACGGGCCGGAGGATTAGGCACGGCCATATCATTTGCTGCACGAAGAGACAGCCAAAAACTGATCCAGATCGAAAAATATACGGGCCAGGCCATCGGGCTCTTCAAAGAGAGTCACAAAAAAGAGAGTCACAAGGGCGGCCCACATCCAACGAAACCCCGCTTCCCAAAAAGAGGCGGCTTCCAAGCACGCGGCTTCAAAAAGAGATATTGATCGGCGCCAGCTTCTCTGTTAAGGAGAAGCTATGGGACCCGATTACTCTCAAATTTGGACATCTGTTCTCCATACGGCTCTATCCGTAACGGGATCCTTGATTGGGATCGTATTCCTCCTTTTTTTCCTCAATTTCATTTCCAATTCCATGAATCGATTTTCCCGGATCAAACGGACCTTCAACCTTTCCATTTTGCCGGATGCGGCGGGGGAGAAAATAAGAGTTCCCAGAACAGCTCCTGTCATCCTCCAGATGAATTTATCCGGGATCATCGGCAGCGAGCTTCTCAATTTGGAGCGGATCGAGACGCAGCTTGTGGAAGCGCGCATGGGGGAGCTCAGCGGGGACAGGGTAAAGGGGATCTTGCTCCATTTCGATTCCCCGGGCGGAGCGGCGAAGGACTGCGATGCGATTTATCGGAGGCTGAAAGCCTTCAAAGAAAAACACAAAGTGCCGATCTACGCTTATGCGGAGGGCATGTGCGCCTCTGGCGGATATTTGATCGCTTGCGCAGCGGATAAAATTTACGCCTCTCCAACGAGCATCATCGGCAGCGTCGGCGTGAGGCTTAGTTGGCCTTTTTTCAACGTCCATAAGGTTCTAGAAAAATGGGAGATCGGCGTGCGCACTTATGCGGAAGGGAAGTTCAAAGACCATCTGAACCCCTTCCGTCCCTGGCAAGAAGAAGAAGACGCCGACTTGAAAGCCGTGCTTTCCGATTGCTACCGTCGGTTCGTCGATATTGTCGTGCAGGAGCGCTCTAAAATCTCTAAAGAAAAGCTCGTTGAGGAATATGGCGCCCAGATCTATTCGGCCAAAGATTCGGAAAAACTCTCATTCATCGATGATGGGTCAAGCGACTATGCAAAAGCCCTCTCGGATCTCATTGCAGCCGCTGGAATCGATAAAGAAAGGCCTTATCAAGTCATAGAGCTCGTCAAGAAAAGGCCCTGGATCCGGGAGATGATGGAAAAGTCGCCCCATTTTACCGGAAAGGTCCATCATCAATTCCCGCTTGGCCCGCAATTCGATCCGGCCCTGCATGGCCGCATCGCCTACCTTTACCTGCAGTAATACCTATTTTTCCCAAGGGAACGGCCGTTTCGGGGGAGGGACATCTTTGTCCTCTTGAGAAAGCGGCATCTGATTGAAGAGCCCCCCCAAAACCCCCGTTTTCTTGGAAAGCTTGGAGATCTGCTTGCCGGCAACGAGCGCTGCGATCTTCGCCGCGGCAGGGCCTGTATCGAGTTTAGGATCTTGCACGGTGCCGTAAACAGGGACTTGCAAGACATAGTTGCGGGAGAGGCTCGAAATTCCCAGCGACTGTTCGAGCGTGTCGGCGGGAATCCCCAGCCTCATGTCTAACTTTCCGCTCGAGAGCTTAGCATTGCCCCATCCGCAAAGGTGGACGGAATTCGCGATCAGAGCATCGATGCGCCCCATCTGCAAAGTCCCTTTGTTCACGGCAAACTCCACAGGGGTAAACCAGATAAGAGCCGTGGACGAGGCGATGGGAGCCTTGTTCAAAAGCGCAAAAAGCGAAATCAGCGGATGGAGACCCGTACAAACAAGCCGGCCTAAATCAAGGGTTGCTTGCCCGATTTCCAGCCGCTCTAGAGAAAAGGGGTTTAGAGGGATCGACGCGCCCGCCGTTTCGATCCGGAGAGTGATCGGATTTTTGGCCTCTAAAACGCGCCGATCGATCGCTTGGCTTAAATCTTGGGAGAATTTGAGCGATGCAGTGAAAGGTTCCTTCAAAAGAAGAGCGTCCTGGACGATCTGCCCCCGCAAGGCGGCTTTGGAGTTCGGGGATGAGAGATCGGCCTCCAGTTGCCCCTCTCCCTGGTTATAGAGAGCTGTCATGGAGAGGTCGAACGTGGGGCCGAGACTTGCGCTGAGGATTCCATTCGCATTGAGAAGCTGGTCGAGGGGAGGGGAGGGCATCGCATGAAACTTTGCCGCGATGTCAAAGTCGCTCTTAGAATAGATTTTCCCGTTGATGTTGAAAGAGCCTCCCTGGCTCGCCTTGCCCTCCGCTTGGACGTCCTGGCCTGCCACTTGAGCATTGACGGGTCCGATGCTGAGAGTGCCGTACCTGGGAAAGGAAAAAAAACCATTTTCCAGTGTAAAGCCATTCCCAAACTCTGAAATGTGCCAAAGGGGCACGTTCGCGAAGGCGTTCTCGATCGATCCGTTCAGATCTGGGCTGGAGAATTCGGTTCTCTCAAAAGCTTGCGGCCCGAACCAACTGAGACGAAGCGTACCGATCGCAACCGTGGCTTTGAATTTTTTTCCTAAGGCGCGCTCGAAAAGCGGCTTGCCGAAGGTGCTGGAAAAAAATTGGGGAAGGAAGGCAAGAAGGGCGCAAATCGCAATCAAAAGGCCAATCAAAATTTTTCTCATTGGGCCTTCCAGAGTTGGTATTTAAAAATTCCGGCAATCGTTTTTGCATCGCGGATCTCATTTTCTGCAATCATCCGAATGACACTGGCAAGCGGCGTTGCAATCAGATCGATCCCTTCATCATCGTCTTGAGGAAGAGGGGAAGAATGGAGGTCCTCGGCCGCGAATAGATGGAGGTATTCATCGCAAAAGCCGGGGGCGCTGAAAAACCCTCCGAGCGGCGTCATCTTCTTCGCGGCATAGCCCGTCTCTTCTTGCAGCTCCCTTTTCGCGCATTGGAGAGGGGGCTCATTGGCCTCGAGGGTCCCGGCGGGCAGCTCAAACATGATCTCCCCGGCGGCTCTTCGCCACTGCCGGACGAGAAGAATCCGGTCGTCTTCATCGATGGGCACGACGACGACGGCGCCAGGATGGTGGATGATCTCGGCGATCTTAGCAGTCTCTCCCAACTGATAGGTATCGAGACGCAAATTGACGATCCGGCCCCGGTAAGCCCACCGGCTGTCGACCAGGCTCTTTTTCTCCCGGTCTCTTTGAACTTCGGAGCGGCTCGTCGGGATCTTTTTCTTCATTCGACCGTGACCGATTTGGCGAGGTTGCGCGGCTGGTCGATGTCGCACCCTCTCTCTTTAGCAAAATAGTAGGCGAAAAGCTGGCCGGCGACGCTGCTCGGGAAAGGAGAGAGCGCGTCAAGGACGTCCGGCACCCAGATAATATCGTCAGCGACCTCGCGGATATTTTGTAAGCTAGAGGGGGCAATGGCAAGGACTGGGGCGCCGCGCGCTTTCACTTCCATCAAATTGCTGACGATCTTTTCTTCGGTCATTCGATTTGCGCAAAAAGCGACGACCGGAAAGTTCGCGTCCAAGAGCGCAATAGGCCCATGCTTGAGCTCGCCCGCGGGATATCCGTTGGCGTTCACGTAAGAGATCTCTTTCAGTTTTAAAGCAGCCTCTAAGCAAGTCGGGAACATGTAGCGGCGGCCCATGTAGAAAAGGTCATTGTAGGCGGCATATTTTTTTGCCATTTTTTGAATCTCGGCCGCTGAGTCGAGGACTTTCTGAATTTGACCTGGGATTTTTTTTATTCCCTCGTAAAAAGCGCCGCCCTCAGCTTTGGACATCGTTTTTTTGAGCTGGCCCATATACATCGCAAAGAGGGCGAGGATGGCGATCTGGCTGGTAAAGGCTTTCGTCGAGCAGACGCTCAGCTCAGGGCCTGCTTGAAGAAAAATCGTGCCGTCGGCTTCGCGGGCAAGCGTAGAGTTGACCGCGTTGCAAACGGCAAGCGTCGGACACCCATGCTCTTTGACGGCGCGTAGAGCGGCGAGTGTATCGGCCGTCTCGCCAGACTGGCTGAGCGCAATGACGAGAGTGTCCTTCGTCATCAGCGATTTGCGAAAGCGCGCCTCCGAGGCGATGCAGCAGATCGCTGGAAACAGGGCGAGGTCTTCGAGAAAAAGGGTGCCGATCGATCCGGCATTGGCGGAGGTGCCGCAGCCGACGAACCATATTTTAGACACTCCTGTGAAGGTTTTCTCCATGCGGGCGAGCTCATCGAATGCGATCCCCTTTTCGAAACGGCCGAAAATCGCTTTTTGGGCAGTCATCGGCTGTTCGAAGATCTCTTTCAGCATGTAATGCTCGAACCCATCTTTTGACGGACTTTTGAGCGCCCCTTCGATCCGAGAGGGCTTTCTCTCGATCTTCTGGAATCCTTCGCCGTAGATTTCGACAAAACCTTTCCTTACGCGCGCAGTCTCTCCGCCCTGCAAAAAGACGACCTGGTATTCGGCTCCGACGAGGGTATTCGGGTCTGAGGTAACGATCGCTTCGCTTTTTTTTCCATCCAAGGCGACGCTCAGCGGACAGTGGCGAGCCGCAGCCGCCATCTCATCGGGGTGATTTTTATGGATCGCTACAAGCGCGAAGATCCCTTTGAGTTTCGGGATCACCGAATGGAGAGCCTGCGTAAGATCGCCCGCATAGTGTTTCGCGATGAGATGAGCGACGACCTCGGTATCGGTTTCGGAAGAGAACTTGATCCCATTTTTTTGCAAACTTTCACGCAGCTCGGCGTAGTTTTCGATGATGCCGTTATGGATGACGGCAATCGCGCCTTCCGCATCGAAGTGGGGATGGGCGTTCTGGTCGTTGACCTTGCCGTGGGTCGCCCAGCGCGTATGGGCGATGGCGAGTGAAAACGGGGGAAGAGATGGGAGCGCGAGTTTCAGATTGGATAATTTTCCCGCTTTTTTGCAAAACTCGATCCGCCCTTGCCAGATCCCGGCGATCCCTGTCGAATCGTAGCCGCGGTATTCGAGCTGTTCGAGCCCGCTCAAACACATTTGCAGAGCGTCCCGCTCTCCGATATAACCAAACACACCGCACATGCGCTTTCACTCGAAAGTTTCGTGTATCAGATTAATCGGAGGGAGCTTTCTTGAAAAGAGTTCCGCTAAGTGCGAGAAAGAGAGGGATCTCGCGCCGGGCGCGGTCTTCCATGCGCGCTTTCGGCCCAACGCTCTTTTTATCGGAGACCCACTCTTCTAAGCTGCGGACATAAAAGCCGGCTTTCGAGAGCCAGGACATGATTGTGGAAAGAGGATGATGGTAAGTGTGGAAAATTTCCGATTTTTCCCCCTTCCCCGGGTGGATCTGGAGCGGGATCTCCATGGGAGACATGTAGGCGCTCATCCTCCGGTATTGCAGAGCGCTTTTTTCATCTTGGCCCCAGCCGCTTTGCCGCGGAATGCGGAAGCAGGGGTGGTTCAATACGAGTAGCAGCTCTCCCAAATGCCTTAAATGCCGCGCAGCCGATTGGATGGCCCCCTCGCCATGCTCCATGTTTTGCAAGGCGAGGATGCAGGCGGCGCGATCGAAATCGGTTTTTTCGAGAGGCAGTTTTTTAGCGGTGGCGTCGCCGATATGAAACGAGGCAGAATTTCGGGGCGTTGTCCGTTTGGCTTCATCGATCAGCTTTTTGGAAAGGTCGACCCCGGCATATTCGATGGACTCGGGAAGATGCCTGGCCAAAACGCCTTGGCCGCATCCTAGGTCGAGCAGGGATTTTTGCTTTTTGAGATGGAGCATCCGAAGGGCGTTCGGCAGGACGACCGATTGGTGGTAGTAGTGTCCTTTTTCCCCAACGATGCCGCTATACCACTTTTCCGCAGCGTCCCATGAACTCATCTCCGGTAATCAAACCTGCATTTTTCGAGAGGGATGAGTTTGGTGCGGTACCAGAGTTTATATCCGGCGTAGCAGATGAGGAAAAAGGGGAGCCCGATGTAGGTCCCGATCAAATTATCGATATTGGCAGTATGGCTGATCAAAGAATCGAACTGTTGCCCTGCCACAATCAAACACGTGAGGACAATCGCGAAAAGGGGCCCGAACGGGAAACCCCTAGCATAAAAGGGAAGTTTCGAGAGCGAATGGCCTTGGATTAAATAGGCTCTTCGGAACCGGTAGTGGCAAAGAGCGATCCCGAACCAGGCGATAAACCCGGTCAAGGCCGATGTATTCAAAAGCCAGACGAAGACTTTTCCCTCGCCGATCGCCGATGAGAGGAAAACGGCAGCGCTGATGACAGCGCTCAGGAGAAGAGCTGGAATCGGGACGCCATACTTGTGCGTCACGTTCGCAAAAAAGTGAGGCGCGTATCGTTCTTGCGCAAGATGCCACAAAGTCCTGCTCGCCGTATACATGCTGGAGTTCGCGGCAGAGAGGATGGCCAGCAAGACAATCAGGGTCATGCCCGTTTCCGCAAACCGGAGGCCGGCCATTTTGAAAACGAGGGTAAAGGGGCTGGCCCCAATGTTGGTCGTGTTGGAAGTAATTAAGAGAGGGTTAGTATAGGGGATGAGAAATCCGATCACGACCATGGATAAAACATAAAACAGAAGGATTCTCCAAAAGACGTTGCGCACGGCTTTTGGGATGCTTAGATTGGGGTCTTTCGTCTCCCCTGCGGTCATTCCGAAAATCTCAGTTCCCTGAAAAGAAAACCCGGCAATCATTAATACGCTGACAAAACCGACCCATCCTGAATGGAAAGGGGCGTCGTTGAGGGTCCAATTCGACCAATCCAATACAGGGCGCCCCCAGGCCCCGAAGATCAAAGCGATTCCAATGAGGATGAACAAAATCACCGCCACGACCTTGATCCCGGAAAACCAATATTGCAATTCGCCATAAAGATTGACCGACACTAAATTGAGCGCAAGGATCAGGATGAAAAACAGCACGGCCCAAAACGAAAAAGAGTATTCAGGGACCCAGGTATGCATGATCAGCGCGGCGGCCGAAAGATCGACCGCTGTCGTTACGGCCCAGTTCAACCAGTAATTATAAGACATGGCAAAGCCGAAAGCCGGATCGACAAAACGGCCTGCATAATCGCAAAAACTGCCCGTGGTGGGAATCAGCGTCGCCATTTCCCCGAGGCTCGTCATGAGGAAATAGACCATCAGACCAATGATCGAATAGGCGAGGATCGCGCCGCCTGGGCCAGCCATATGGATCGCCGTCCCGCTTGCGACAAAGATCCCCGAGCCGATGGATCCCCCGATCGCGATCATGGCGATATGGCGCGACGAGAGCTTTCTGTGCAGTGTTTTTTTTGACATTTACTTTTGAATAAAGCTTTTCTTTATTTTAAGCGAACCACGAAAATTAGATCCAGCAGTTTCTAATGAACATAGGGTCTTTGCCAATAGGGGTGAGTTAGATCCTTTTCAAACTGCCCCGTATTTGGATCGTAGACCTTCACCGGATCCAAGTTTTCTCCGTAAAGCCGCTGCAGATATTCTTTCGTCTTGTTCGGAACGAACACCTCGATCCCGTCGAAAGGGGCGCTCTTCAGCGGAAATACCGTGTCAAGAGCGGCAGGGACGCAAAAGGGGCGCTCGCGGATCTTGAACCATTCCGGAAAGAAGATCGATTCGTCGAGAGAAAAAATGCTAGAGATCTCCCGTTTTTCCAAATCGACCTTGAAACAGAAAACATCGAGCATCGCATGGCTTTTCTTTTCGAAGATTTTAAAATACGTATTTGGAAAGCTCCTGCCTGACCAGTCTTGGACCTCGAACTCTGCCGGGTCGAGCCGGTTGAACGCGCGGCGGGCATTCTCAAAATCGTGAGCGAGGATCCCGAGATCGATGTCGTCATCCCAAGGGATGACTCCTCCGTACCGGAAGACGCCGAGGCAGGTGCCGCAATCGGCCCACCAGAGGATCTTGGCCTCGTTCAATACTGCGGCGACCGCCGCCAGCACATTTTTCCCGCCTTGCAGAAGTTTTTCATCTCCCAGACGGCGTTGAAACCCTTGCGGAATGAAACGCTCCACACTCGTGTCCATGATGAGATTGCCGAGTTGCTTGTAGAGGTCGAAGTTGGGATGGGATCTTGTGCACGTTTTTGCTAGAGCGATTGAGGCATGCCGATCTCTCGTCTCTCGCGAAAGATAGCCCAATCCTTTGACTGCTGCGCCAAGGACAAGGCTAGGGATGGCGAGAACGGCAGATCCTCCGGTTTTGATCCAAAAACCGTCGCGATAGTCGTACTTTTGCTCAAACGTCCACGATCCATCCGGCCCTGGCAGAGCCACTTTGCCCGCGAAAAGATATCGGACCGGGATGAGCAAGGCGTTTCCGGCCTTTTCGAAGCCGGAGGCATCATTGGCTGCGACATTGAGAAAAAGATCTGCGGTGAGGAGATGATAGGAGCAGACCGCCGGCATGAATAAAACCATGAGCGATTCTACAATAAAGTCCCAAAGCCGACTCAGCATACCCTGATCCTCCCAATTTTACAGGCCACCTCTTTGTTAAGAAAAATGAGGACAAAATGCAAACGGAAATTTTTAACGGACTATCAAAAGGTCGTGCCAGCTGGTGGTAAACTTGGGGGAGACGCGGGTCGGCTTGCTTTTCCAGGCTTGCCTGAACCCCACGGCAGCGAAACGGACGGCCGCCTTATCATAACGGACGTTGATCCGGTCGACAGCCTCCATAGCCTTTTGTTTTTTAATGCTCCCACTCTCTGAAGTGAGAAAGTCGAGCTGCCGAGCGCCCCGGTCGCAAAAATCGCCAAGAAGGATCCCTCCTCTTTTAATTTCAAGCCCGGGGATGAATATCTTGGCAAGCCCGTCTTTTGCCAAAGAGATCAAAGCGGGCGTGTAATCGGTGGGATTCGGAATCTCGATATGGCAAGACTTGGCCGTATAGGTCTCACGGAATGGGCTCGTCGCAAAAAATACGGAGATGAAGCCGGCGAGGCTTTCCTGCTCGCGGAGTTTTTCGGCCGCGCGGGAGACGAATTCTGCAATAGCGCCGTTCAGCGATTCGATAGAGGCGACGGGGGTTCGGAAAGATCGGGAGCAGACGATGCTCTTTCGCTTTTCCTCTTCCTCGGAAAGGGGGATGCACGAGATCCCGCGGAGCTCAAGGACTGTCCGGTAGCCTGGAGCGCCGAGCCATTTGCGGATCCGCCTATCTTCGGCCGACGCGAGATCAAAGGCGGTATAGATCCCATTTTTTTGCAGTTTGGCAGCCGTTGCCCGGCCAATCCCCCAAATGTCGCTAAGCTGAGTCTTTTCCAGGCGCTCCTGGATCCTATCTGGATCGGTTAAGACCATGACCCCTTGCCTCTCTTTTTCCACCTTTCCGGCCTTGTTTGCCAGTTTTGCGATCATTTTCGTCGGGCCGATCCCAATCGAGACGGGAATCCCGGTCCATTGCAGCACCTTGCTGCGCACTTCCGCGGCGCGGGGCGCCAGATCGGGGCTGTCCTCGAGAAGGAAAAAAGCCTCGTCGATCGAATAGATTTCCATTTCGGGAGAAAAGGATTCGAGGGTCTGCATGACCCGCTGCGACATATCGGCATACAAAGCAA